>CAJQQA010000229.1 GCA_905480355.1 uncultured Flavobacteriales bacterium
TAAATTATACCTTGGAAACTTAGATGCCCAAAGAGATTGGGGGCATGCAAAAGATTACGTTCGTATGATGTGGATGATTCTTCAAGCGGATGAAGCAGAAGATTGGGTCATTGCTACAGGAAAAACAACACCTGTTAGAGATTTCGTTCGTATGGCATTTGCAGAAGTAGGTATTGAATTAGATTTCAAAGGGGAAGGAGTTGATGAAACAGCAACAGTTGCTAAATGTAACAATCCTGAATTTCAACTAGAAATTGGAAAGGAAGTATTAGCTGTAGATCCAAAATATTTTAGACCAACGGAAGTTGAATTATTAATTGGAGATGCAAGCAAAGCAAAAAACAAATTAGGATGGGAATGTGAATATGAGCTTTCTGATTTAGTGAAAGATATGATGCAATCTGATGTTAAGCTGATGCAAAAAGACCAATATTTAAAAGATGGAGGTTACAATACATTGAATTACTTTGAATAAATCACTTGTCTTCGACTAGGCTCAGTCGCCGTTTTAATATATGAATCAAAATTAAATGAATAAGAATACAAAAATATATATTGCTGGACATCGAGGAATGGTAGGTTCTGCCATTTGGAGAAACTTGGAAGCGAAGGGGTATACCAATATTATTGGGCGTACTTCTAAAGAATTGGATTTACGAAATCAAGAAGCAGTAAATGCATTTTATAAAACAGAACAACCACAAGTTGTCATTGATGCTGCAGCTCGAGTAGGTGGTATTTTGGCGAATAGCGAATATCCTTATCAATTTTTAATGGAGAATATGCAAATCCAAAACAATTTGGTTGATGGAGCTCATAATAATGGAGTAGAAAAATTTATCTTTTTAGGGAGCTCTTGTATTTATCCAAAACTTGCACCTCAACCCTTAACAGAAGACTGTCTTTTAACATCTTCATTGGAACCAACCAATGAATGGTATGCTATTGCTAAAATTTCTGGATTAAAAGCATGTGAAGCAATAAATAAGCAATTTGGAAAAGATTTTGTTAGCTTAATGCCAACGAATCTATACGGAACACATGATAATTTTGATTTAAATTCATCTCATGTGCTACCAGCGATGATTCGTAAATTTCATGAAGCAAAACTAAATGATAATGCACCAGTAACACTTTGGGGAAGCGGAACACCAATGCGAGAATTTTTATTCGTAGATGATATGGCAGATGCTGTCGTTTATGCATTTGAGAATAAATTGCCTGATAATTTATATAATATTGGAACTGGTGTTGATATAACTATCAAAGGATTAGCGGAAATGATTCAAAGTATAGTTGGACATTCGGGAGATATTATTTGGGATAGTAGTAAGCCTGACGGAACTCCTAGAAAACTAATGGATGTAAGTAAGATGGAAACTGCTGGTTGGAAAGCAGAAAACTCAATAAAGAATGGAATAATAAAAACCTATGATTGGTTTTTGAAAAACATTGATTCTTTTAAAGGAGTTAACTTATAAAGTATGCTAAGTAAATTTAAGAATAATGAGATTTTTAATAAATCTTTCTATGGCCTTATATTTAAAGTCTTATCAATTATTCTTAATTATTCTTTTATATATACGGTGACCAAAATTTATGGTGTTGAATCATGGGGGGTTATGGCGTTATGTTTAGCTGTTATAAATATTTTTTCAGTTTTCGGAAAACTGGGAGTTGATGTGGCGATATTGAAATTTGCTTCTATTCATAATGATAATAGAATTAAAATACTTGGCCTTTATAAAAAAGGAGCAGTTTTTATTACTTTTTTTTCTTTAGTTATTTCTTTATTAATCTTTTTTTACTCAAAGGAAATATCTACTCACTTTTTTAATAAGCCTACTCTACATCCATATATAAAAATTGCATCACTAGGAATTTTCCCGTACGCAATGCTTTTATTGAACTCTCAGATGTATCGTGCAATTGGTAAAACAAATTACTTTTTCATTTTTTCAGAAATTTTTAAATTTTTAATCCCAATTACTCTTATTTTAATTTCTTACTTCATCTTTGAGTTAAATCAAGGGTTATTGCCTATTTATTGCTTCATTGCAGCATTATATATTACCATGTTTATAAGTGGTCTCTCCTGGATGAAGGCTTTTTTTCTTAAACCCATAATTGATATATCATATAAACAAATATTATCCACTGCATTCCCTCTTTTTCTAGGTGCTTCATCATTGTTAATAATGACATGGGTTGATACTTTAATGTTAGGGGTTTACAGATCAGAAACAGAAATTGGAACATATAATATAATTGCTAAAATAAGTCAAGTACCAACTATTGTTTTAGTTGCGGTTAATGGAATTTTAGCTCCCAAAATTGCAAACCTATATAATAAAGGGAAGATAAATGACCTGCAATCAGTAATTACCAATGCATCAAAATTAATACTCATTGGTTCAGCTCCTATTTTTGCTCTTCTATTAGTCTTTCATAAATTTCTTTTTTCTTTTTTCGATTCATCGCTTATTGAATCTAATTCAGTGTTGTTTTATCTTCTAGTTGGCCAACTATTTAATGTTTTTGCCGGATCAGTTGCAATTATTCTTCAAATGATTGGTAAGCAAAAAATATTTTCTAGAATTATGTTAATTGCATTGGTTATAAACATATTGTTAAACTTTTTACTTATTAAACCTTTTGGTATTAACGGTGCTGCTATTGCAACATCTCTAAGCCTTATAATTTGGAACGTCTCTTGTGTTGTTTACTTAAAATTAAAATTAAATCTTAAGTCATTTTATCATCCATCTAACAGAAAACTATCATAATAGACTAATCTATTCATTTTAAAATTCATCATACAATGGAAAATATTTTCATACATATTGGATACCCAAAAACAGGAACAACTTTTTTACAAGAGAAAGTTTTTCCAACTTTTTCTAATGTAAAGTATATAGGAAAGTCCAATAGTATCAATCATGCTATTTATTCTAAACTTTATGAATACGTTTTTTTTCGTAAAGATATATACTTTAATGATCTTGTAAAATATTTTAAAAAAGTGCAAGAAAAGAATCTGCTAATTTCAGAAGAAGACTTTATTTTTAATTCACTGCGATTTTCTCAGCACAGTGATAGTATACACTATTTAGTATCTCTTAAAAGGATACTTAATATCTTTAATGAATTAGACATCTCAGTTAAAATTATTGTAACAAAACGATCGTTAGTCGAACTTTTAAAATCCGTTTATAGTCAAAGTTATACAAACTTTTATTCTCTATCTAAAGACACAAATAACTTCAATGATTTTATTAATCGATTACTCGTAACTAATGAAACAAATTCTAATTGGCGTAATTTTCTTGACGCAATCAATAATGATAAACTTATTGAAGATTTAAAAGAACTTATTCCTGCAGAAAACATAATAGTTAACAATTATATAGACTTTAAAGAAAATCCCCAAAATTTTATTAATTCATTTTTTGGGAAACATTATATTTTTAAAAAAAATGAATTGGACATCACAAATATTGATTTTAATAATAAAACAAATACTCGCTCAAATAAAAACTCTAAAGACTATAAGACCAACGATAATTTATTGTTTAATAAATTATTAAACATCAAAAATGTTTTATTCCCTAATTTAAAAATTAAATCTAAATCAATCAAAAAAAAATTAATGAAAATTAAGATTGGAAAATCAAAAACTATTAATTTAAGCATATCCAATGAACAAGAAAGACTTTTAATTAAGAAGCTTTCAGGATTACCAATTCGGAATAATGAAATCTAAAATAAACACATTTTTTTTGACCATATTTCTTTTACTAGTTATTATTTTAGGTGAAATAGAAAGTATTAGAGAAATTCGTTATTTGATAGCGCCGATTTCGCTGTTATTTTATTTAAGCAATATTTCAAATGGAAATATTATTAATTATGGTCTAATTAATTTACTTAAGCTATTTTTTTTATTAATACCAGCAACTTTTTTATTTTCATATTTATTCACTACTAATATTGAAAATCAAAATATTTATTTGGTTAAAGATTTTATTTTTATTACAGCTCCAATCTTTTCAGTAATTCTTCTAAATAGATCGAAATATTTTAAATATAAAATTTTATTATTTTTTTCCTTCGTCATTTTAACATTTTATCAAATGTTTATGGTAGTATTAGAATTTGGTTCCAATGATAATACAAGTATCATTCAATTTATTTTGTATGGCTCTAATTCAAGTGTAGAAGGCTCTTTAGCATTTATTTATGGTTTTTTGGTGTTTTATTTATTTATAGAAAAAAGATATCGGCTTTTTTTTGCCTCCTCAATTGTATTATTTTTCTTCGGTAAAAGAATAGTTTTTTTTGGTGTAGTTATCACATGTATTACATATCTAACATATTTCAAATTTGTAAAACCAGCTTTATTTAAATGGTCAATATTAGTTTTGTTTATTATTGTTTCAATATTTATGTATCTGTTTGCTGGAAGTTATTTTAATGATTTTGTTCTTGATAATTATAACGTATCATTAAACGCAATTACCCAAGGAAGATATCAATTATTAAATGATAATTACTCTGAAATTGAGTATTCTACATTTTTTTTCGGCAATGGTTATGGTTTTACGACGTCGTTTCTTATTAATAATGATTCGAAATTAAATTTGATTCATTCGGACATATTTAGACTTTTTATTGAATCAGGGATTATTGGGACATTATTGTTTTACAACTTTTTCTACAAAAAACTTCATGACAACTCTACGATTATATTTGGATTGTTATTTTTAATCATATCAATAAGTGATAATATTTTAGTTTATGGTCATGTAATGTTTTATTATTATCTAATCGTATCAAACTTAAACCAATCAGCAAAAAATGGGCTTAAAAAAAACGCTTTTAAACACTAGATTCAAGTGTATAATTAATCTGTTTCAACATTGTAATCTGAAGAGTTCTGACACCTTTATTGTTTCATACCCCAAATCTGGTTCAACCTGGTTGAGATTTGTATTATTCGAGATTATCAATGATACTCCTTCGTCTTTTGAGGAGGTTAATAGCAAAATACCAACAGTTGGTAAGCACTTTAATAAAGATTTACGCACAAAACATGGCAGATTTATTAAAACTCATGAACCATATAGAAATACTTATAAAAAAGCGATATATCTTGTTAGAGATGTTAGGGATATAATCATCTCTGAATTCAATTATAACAAAAAAATTAGAGCAATTAATAAAGAATTTCTTTTTGATGACTTTTTTGAACTTTTTATTAACAGCTCAGTGAATCGATATGGAAATTATTATAATCATGTTAATACATGGCTTCAAGCATCAAAGAATAAAGAAGCAAACATTTTATTTATAAGATTTGAAGACTTAAAAAGTGAACCCTTAAAAGAATTCAAAAAAATTAATTCATTTTTAAATATAGACCAAACCGATGCATTTTTAACAAAGAAAATTGAGAATAATACACTGAATAAAATGAAAGAAAAAGAAACCAAAACAACAGACAAAAAAATGCTAAAAACTGATCGTTCAATTCCGTTCGTAAGAAATGGAAAAACAGGTGGATGGGAAGATTTATATTCAGATGAACAACTTAAAATTATCGATGATAAATTTGGTGATATCATTTCTCATTTTAATTACTAATAAATGTCGACTGAGTCAGTAAGAAAAAAAATACTGATAGTGCATTCGCATTATCTAAAGAGAGGAGGTGAGGATCTTGTCTTTGAAATGGAAACTGAACTTCTAAGCAAAAGTCATGATGTCGAAGTTTTGACTTTTAATAATAAGAGTGGGTTAAAAGGTGGGGTCCAATTTTTATATTCAATTTGGAATATCAGCGCTTCTAATAAAATTAAAAAAGCTGTTGAAAAGTTTAATCCAGATGTCGTACATATTCATAATTGGCATTTTTCAATTGGTCCAATTATTTTTAGAACTTGTAAGCGTAATGGTGTTCCTACCATTCATACTTTGCATAATTATCGCTTGGCCTGCCCTTCTGCTATATTAATGTATAATGACAAGATATATTTGAGCAGCTTGAATACAAATTTCCCATGGAATGCTATATTAAAAAAAGTATATCGAAATTCTTTTCTATTGACTTTTTGGCTGGCTTTTATTATTTGGTTTCATAAAAAAATCGGTACATGGGCAGCAGTTAATTCTTACATTGCTCTCACTCCATTTGCAAAGAAAATAATCTCAGATAGTAGCATAGGAATTTCTGCTAATCAAATCTTTGTTAAGCCAAATTTTATTAAAAAAGAAACAATCCAAAAAAAAGAAATCAGAGATGAACATTTTCTATTTGTTGGACGTTTGTCTGACGAAAAAGGTATTCATGTATTGTTAAATTCTTTCAAAGAATCAGATTATAAATTAAAAATAGCTGGTTATGGTCCTTGTGAGGAATTAGTCAATCGTTTTTCTCAAACAAATTCAAATGTCGATTTTGTTGGATCTCTTGAACCACATCAAGTAATGGATGAAATGAAAAAATGCCAGGCATTAATTTTCCCATCAATTTGGTATGAAGGAATGCCAATGACGATAATAGAAGCGTTTTCTGAAGGTACTTCTGTCATTGCTTCTAACTTAGGTGCTATGTCAATTATGATAGAAGATGGTAAAAATGGTTTGCTCTTTAAACCAGGTGATTCATCTAGTCTCCGAAAGCAATTAAAAAAATGGAATGATTTAAGTATTCATGATAAAACTGAAATGAGAAATCAATCTTTTTTATCTTTCGATAAAAAGTACTCTGAATCACTCCAACCAATTTTATTTAATAATATTTTTGAAAAAATTATCAAATAAAATTGATAGTTATTTAATAAAAAATCAATTGAAAAAACGAAAAAAAATAATCA
>CAJQQA010000230.1 GCA_905480355.1 uncultured Flavobacteriales bacterium
AGCATTTGCAGCTCAGGTCTTGGCGTGTACACGTAAAATGGGGCTTGCCGATAATGATTCTAGAATTAATCCAAATGGGGGAGCAATTGCACTAGGACATCCACTCGGTGTAACTGGAGCTAGAATTCTTCATACAGCTGCAATTGAATTGAAAAAAACAAATAAACGCTATGCTTTAGTGACTATGTGTATTGGCGTTGGACAGGGGTATGCGACAATAATTGAGCGAGCATAACCCCAACCTTATGGAATATTTTCACGTTATTGAATAAAGATGAAAACTACGATTTACATATTGATATTTAGTATTGTCCTCCTTTCATGTAAGAAGGAAGCGACGATATGGGAAAGTGATTGGAGTTCACCTTTAATTAGCGATACACTTTCTTTAAATAACTTAGTGAATGACTCTACTTTAGCCGAAAATTCTGGAGGATATTTACTCGACCTTGATAGAACTTTGTTTGATTTAAACATAACAGAATTGGTCAATATACCAGATACTACTATTGCAGAGGATTTTGCGTTTTCAGGTACTCTAATACTAAACCCGGGGGTCAGCTTTGTTAATTCGATTGAAGAGCACAATATAAATATACCAGATGTTCAACTAAAAGAAATTATTTTAACAAACGGGTTTATTGATGTGCGAGTTGAAAACCCTTTAGGGACGGTTGCTATCTTTAATGTGAAATTGCCTGGTGTTGCGAAGGGTGGAGTAACCTTCGAGCAAACCTATTTCGCTCCGGCAGCGATTGGGGGTAATGTCGGTATTGTCGATCAATCAATTGATCTGGCGGGTTATTCGTTGGACTTAACAGGAGTTTCAGGAGGAGAATTTAATATGCTTCAGTCTCTAATTACGGTTCAAACAGATCCCTTAGGTCCAAGTGTTGAGATTACACCTTCAGATATTACAAAGGTAAACGCGACGTTTAGAAATATTAAAGTTGAATATGCTCGCGGTTATTTTGGAAACCAGATAATTTCTGACACATCAGATGTTTTAATTGACGCATTGAGTGCAGTTCATTCAGGGAGTTTGGACTTACCAGCAACAACGATTCAGTTTATCATCGAAAATGGTTTAAAAGTGACTGCAGAAGGATCTTTGACAACAGTCTCGAATGAGAATTATGCTGGAAATATTGTTTCTTTAACAGGCGGTAATATTGGTACAGCATTAAATTTAGATCCAGCAACTGGGTCTTGGAATTCTTTAGTTCCCTCCTTAAAAGTTGTTGAATTTAATTCTTCAAATAGCAACATTGAAAGTTATCTTGAAAATTTAGGATTACAGCATAAAATTGGATATTCGATGCAAATGAACCCTTGGGGTAATGTTTCAGGTGGATGGGATGAGGTTTTCCCGAATAGTAATCTTCGAATTAGAATGAAGGCTACAATGCCTCTTATGATAGGTTTAGATAATTTAAGTGTTAGAGATACATTTGATGTTTCATTGAATCAAGATCCTGAGAAAACAAGAGTAATCTCTGGTGAGTTAATTCTCCAAGCCAGTAATGGGTTTCCAATTTCGGGAACTATTAAGCTGCATATGATTAATAGTGAAGGCAACATTCTTTATACCGTTTCAGGATCAAATGCATTAAACTCATCACTGGTTGGAGATATGAACACTGACTTCGGTTTTTTTGTCGCAAATTCAGAAATGCATTTTTTCTTACCTGAAGAATTAATTGATGTTTTGAATGATGTGAAAGGAATAATCGTTGAATCAAACTTTAATTCTAACAACCCAATAACGGGAATATCGGAGCAACAAAATATTCCATTTGGTGCCTTTCTAGCAATCAAACTAAAAACGAAATTTAAAACTGAAAATAGATTTTAATGGTTCGTAAAATTTTAATATTACTTCTGGTGCTGCAAGTGAACTTTTTAGAAGCGCAATTTTTACCCATGCAATATGACACGCTCATAAATTCTCACGAATTAATTCTTAGTGGGGGAGTGGATTATTACGGTTCTTCAATGGAAAAGGATTTAACTTCAAAGTTTATAAAAGGTGGATTGATAACGTCTGAAATTAAAGATAAATCTCTCGCTAAACATGGAGCAATTAATCGCTTAGGTGGCGTCGGTTTTTCGAGATTTGAATACAGAAATTTTAACGCAACTCCTTTTAAAAAGAAAAATTGGGGGTACACCATAAAAGCTGGTTATGATGCCTTTGCTGGATTATTGTATGCAAAAGATTTTTATGGACTTGCACTTTATGGAAACGAGTCTTATATTGGAGAAACAATGGATATGTCAGGCACGAATTTGTCAATGATGACCTATCAAAAAGTAGGTTTTGGATTAATCAATAAGAAATCAAAATCGAATGTTTCGCTGAATGTTTACAATATAAGTAATAGAGTTCATGCAGATTTAAGAGAATTTGAAATTCGACAAGATGATGCAGCAGATACAATTAGCTTTCTTTTAGCTGGTGAATTTGAAGTGAAAAATAATAATAAATTCAATCAAGGAATCGGTTTTGGGGTCGATTTAAATATTTTTCTACCTATTGAATGGGGAAAATATAAAACTGCTTATATCCAGGTGAAAGCACAAAATATTGGTTTTGCATATATGTATGAAAAGCAGAAAGTATATTCTTTTGACACTAGTTTTGTTTTTGCAGGATTAAAATTGGACGAGTTAGTTGGTGAGAATTCGATACTTGGTGATTCGCTAAATATTTTAGATTCATTAGGTATTAATAGCACCGAAAAGACAAGGACGATTTTGCTTCCAGGGTATATTCAAGTCGGGAAAGTAGTAACAAATCTGACGGATAAAAAAATACAATCATTTTTCGGTATTCGTTTGTATCCAACATTAATTTATACACCTTTTTTATACGCTGGAGTTAATTACCGTCCAAAAGAATGGATAAACATTGGCGCGAATACTTCTTATGGAGGTTTCGGGAAATTTAAAACTGGCTTGTATGCAAGTGTTAATTTTAGTAATTATTCAATCGGACTATCTACTGAGAATTTAATCGGTGTTTTCTCCAAGAGAGGAAGCGGGGAGTCCTTATTTATACGATTAAGATGGGCAATTTAATACGTTTATTAATTTTTTTATTGATGACTAATTTTGGTCATAGCCAAATAAAATTCTTTAATTTTTACACGGATACCGGTGTGGATAAAGGAGAAGGGGTAGTTCAATTGGAGGATAGCAGCTATGTTGTTACAGGTTCTTCAAGTAGTTTTGTAGACGGAAGTTCTCAAGCATTCTTAATGAAAGTGGATTCATTAGGTAATCACATATGGTCGAAACATTATGGAGGTGTTGAATTTGAATCTGGCAGAAGAGTCTTGCATAAGAAGGGTGTCGGTTTTTATATCTGTGGATTTACAAATTCGATTGGGGCTGGAGGCTTCGATTTTTATTTGGTTAAGACGGATGAGTCTGGTTTATTTGAATGGGAGAATTCCTACGGCGGTAATGGATGGGAGAAGGTTCATGATGCTCTAATTACAGTTGATACTAATATTATCATGGTTGGGGAAACAAGCTCCAACGCTACAGATAATAAAGATATTTATATCATTCAAACAAACCAATTCGGCGATACTCTTTGGACGAGAACATTTGGAGGAATTGGCGACGATTATGCTACATCGATTTTAGAAATCGATGATACCACATTTATTGTCGGTGGAAGATATTTTAATGAGGATTCTCTTTTGACTAAATCATGGGTTTCTAAGATGCACGTTGATGGTACGGTTTATTGGGAGAATCAGTATGGTGTCAACCAAAATTCTTGGCTGAATGCTATGTATTTTGATGGCTCAATAGTTCGTGGAGTTGGAGGTACATCAGGAGATGCTATAAGTGGAGTGAACACATTGAACATGGTTATAGAACTAAATGGAACATACATAAGCGAGGTCATGTTTTCAAATGTTGGTGATAACGAATATGTTGGAATTGTGAAATCTGCTCCTTTTGGAGATTATTACGTCCCCTATACTGCGGATGAACCTGGAGGTTTTTTATTTGGTAATGATGTTATTATTCAACAGCGATTTTCGGACTTTATCTGGATCAGCAATTTTGTGATTGCTCATGAATACGATGAAACAATGAATCAAATTATTGAGACGAATGATGGAGAAGCGATACTTGTTGGGTATACTACAAGTTTCATCTCAGGAGGAAATGAAATTTACCTATGTAAAATTGGACCTGGAAATGATTACCCAGATGTGAATAATGATTTTGTTGTAAACAGCGTTGTCGGAGTTATTAAAGAGGAGCTAGATGATAAAATAAAAATCTACCCAAACCCTTCTAATGGTATATTTAATGTTTCGGTTAAGGACATTGATTTAAATTTGATTCAAGTATATAACACGATTGGTCAAACGGTTTACTATTCAAGCTTCAGCTCACAAGGCAACATTGATATAGTTGGGCTTTCAAGTGGTTATTATATTTTAGAAATATCGGGTAATTCAAAAATGATAAGAAGAAAAATAATCATTAGGAATTAGGCTACCATTCAAATGCTTTTTCAGTAAACCATTTTTCTTGTACCCTTAGTGTTTGTTCTATAATATCTCTAACGCAGTGGCGTCCACCATTGAATGGAGATTGATAGTGGCTAATTGATTTTATTTCAACAGCAGCATCTTGAGGACAAGCAGCAACACCGACAATATTCATGACCTGATAATCCGGTATATCATCACCCATGTACATTACTTCATCGTCACTGAATTTATAGGTTGACTTTAAATCGCTATAAGTATCCATTTTATTTCTTACACTCAAACACACTTCTTTCGCTCCTAAGCCTAATAGACGTTTCTTAACATCTTTCGAATCGCCACCAGTAATTATAAAAACGTTGTAGCCCATTTTAGCAGCATATTGCAAAGCGTAACCATCTCTAGAGTTTAATGTTCGGACATTTTCATTTTGATAAACACTAATATCACCATTTGTGAGAACGCCATCAACATCAAAAATGAAGGTGGTTATTTTATTTAATCCTTCTTTATAGCTTGTCATCTTGAGAATAAGTTTTTAAAATACTTGCTGTGATTGTATCGTAAATAGTTTTAGTGCTACCTTTCAATTTAATTGATTGCTGAGAAATCACTTTGAAGTCCTTTCTCTTTGCTGGACCTGTCTGGATATTAAACGCTTTATTTCCTTTCAGTTTTGCAATTGTTTCTTCAAGAAGTGGTTCAAAATGCTTGAAATCTATTTCGTTTTTCTCTGCAATTTCTTGCGCTAAATAAATAATATGATTAGTAAAATTGTTCACGAAAATTGCCGACAAATGCATTTCCGAGCGTTTTTCAGAATTGGCATAACTAACTTGTGAACTTATCTTATATGCAAGGTCAAACAGTTGAGATGTGAAAGAATCAGAATTACTTTCAATAAAAAAAGGAACATTTGACAAATCCAATAAGCGCCCTTTCGTGAAAGTCTGTAAAGGATAAAACACTCCGAGCTCTTTTCTTGCAGGAAGATCGTTTAAGTTAACTGCTCCAGAGGTATATGCAACGGGTATTTGTCCAGCTATTTCCTCCAATAAATTGGATATGGCGTCATCAGGAATACAGAGAATACATAATTGCTGAGGAAGCTGGTTTATTTCAAGAATTTCTTCCGCCCCTAAAATAGATGCTAACTCTTTTCTTGAGGTTTCATTACGACTGTATATAGCCGTAATTTGAATGCCTTTATCCTTAAAAGACATTGCTAGTTGTTGTGCTACATTACCACTGCCAACAATAGATATTTGTGTAATCTCTGAGCTCACTGAATATCAAATCTATACAAGATCCCGATTATTTACCGTGACATTGCTTATATTTTTTACCACTTCCACATGGACATGGTTCATTTCGTCCAACTTTTTTCTCTGCAATAACAGGTTTTTGTTTTACTGCTTGTTGCTGATTTCCTGAGCTTGCAATTGCTTGATCATAACCTTCTCTTGTTGGAATAGGTGTATCACTCGAAGACGTCGTTTTTGCTTGGTTGTAATTGCTTTGGCTTGTAACTTCTTTGTTCGTTGTTTGAATGGCTTCTTTTGTAACAGGAATATTTAATTTCATAAGCAATTCCATCGTTTCGGTATTCATTCTAGATAGCATTACCTTGAAAAGATTGAAAGATTCTAACTTGTAAACAAGTAAAGGATCTTTTTGCTCATATTGAGCATGACTAACAGCAGAACGAAGTTCATCCATTTCTCTCAAATGTTCCTTCCATTCATTGTCAATCATACCAAGAATAACATTCTTTTCAAATGCTTGTGAAATATTACTACCATTGCTATTGTATGCTTCCTTTAAGTTGATTACCAATTGCATTTCTTTTCTTCCATCCGTTAAAGGGAAAACGATATTTTGGTACTTATCAGCCATTGTTTCATAAACATGCTTTATTTGAGGCATTGCACTTTCAGCGATTTTTGCATTTTTACGAAGATAATTTTCGCGAATAGCATCGTAAGTTTTATTGATTAGAGTAGCTTCATCTTCTATTTTATATTCTGAACTTGAAACAGGTGATTCAGTTTCGACAACACGAATTAATTCTAAATTAAAGTCATCAAAATTTTCTTTTGTGTGCCCCATAACAATAGAATCACTAACGTCATAGAACATATTGTCAATATCAATATCTAATCGTTCACCAAACAATGCATTTTTACGTTTTCGGTAAATAGCCTTTCGTTGAGCATTCATAACATCATCGTACTCTAAAAGTCGCTTTCGAACACCAAAGTTATTCTCTTCAACTTTTTTCTGAGCTCTTTCGATAGATTTTGAAACCATACTATGAGTAATAACTTCGCCCTCTTTAAGCCCCATTCGATCCATTAATTTGGCAATTCTTTCTGACCCGAACTTACGCATCAAATCATCTTCTAAACAAACGAAGAATTGAGAAGAACCTGGATCACCTTGACGACCAGAACGACCTCTTAACTGTCTATCTACACGACGTGAATCATGTCGTTCAGTACCAATAATAGCTAGTCCACCTGCTTCTTTTACACCTTCACCAAGTTTTATATCTGTACCACGTCCTGCCATATTGGTTGCGATAGTAACTGATTGTGCAAAACCAGCTTCGGCAACAATTTCAGCTTCCTTTTTATGATGCTTCGCATTTAATACGTTGTGCTTAATTCCTTTTTGTTTTAGCATGGCGCTGAGCAACTCAGAAATCTCTACTGTTGTCGTACCAACAAGTACAGGGCGATTTTCCCCAACCAATTTTTCAATTTCTTCTATTACGGCCGTGAATTTTTCTCTAGCAGTTTTAAAAACAAAATCCTGCTGATCTTTACGCTGCAAAGGCCTGTTGGTAGGGATAACAATAACTTCTAACTTGTAGATGTCCCAAAATTCTTTAGCTTCAGTTTCAGCAGTACCAGTCATACCTGATAACTTATGATACATTCTGAAATAATTTTGTAATGTAATCGATGCGTATGTTTGGGTAGCAGCTTCAACTGTAACGTCCTCTTTGGCTTCAATCGCTTGATGTAATCCGTCAGAATATCGGCGGCCTTCCATGATACGTCCAGTCTGTTCATCAACAATTTTCACTTTACCTTCAAGAATAACATATTCTACTTCTTTTTCAAATAATGTATATGCCTTTAACAATTGATTAATCGAGTGAATTCTTTCAGATTTCATACTGTAATCACGAATAAGAGCAGCCTTTTGTTCTTGGAATGATTCTTTTTCAAGATTAGATTTTTCCAAATGAGCAATTTCAGATCCAATATCCGGCATAATAAAAAACTCACGATCTTCTTTTCCTGAAATTAAATCAATCCCTTTATCAGTTAGTTCAATGGTGTTGTTTTTCTCGTCAATAACAAAGAATAATTCTTTGTCAATTTTCTTCATTTGTTTACCTTGTTCTTGCATGTAGAAGTTCTCTGTCTTTTGCAAGTGAGCCTTAATCCCTGGCTCAGAAAGGTACTTAATCAATGCTTTATTACGCGGTAAACCTCTAAATGCACGGAGTAAGCTAATACCACCTTCTTCAAGCATTTTTTTAGCTTCCTTTGCATCGTTAACACCTCCCTCAATAACTTTTAGTAAGCGTTCAGCATCACTAAGGCATTCAGCAACAAATTTCTTTTGTACAGCCACGATACTTTCAATTCTTGGTTTTAATTGATAGAATTCGTGCTCATCTCCACGTGGTGTTGGACCAGAGATAATTAATGGAGTTCTTGCATCATCAATAAGTACAGAATCAACTTCATCAATAATTGCGAAATGATGTTTTTGCTGTACTAAATCATCTGGGCTACCTGCCATGTTGTCACGCAAATAATCAAATCCAAATTCATTATTAGTGCCGAACGTTATATCAGAAAGGTATGCATTTTTACGTTCATCAGAATTAGGTTTGTGTTTATCAATGCAGTCTACGGTTAATCCGTGGAATTGATAAATAGGACCCATCCATTCCGAATCTCGTTTCGCTAGATAATCGTTGACTGTAACAACATGAACACCTTTTCCTGAAAGAGCATTTAAGTAAACAGGTAAAGTTGCAACGAGCGTTTTCCCTTCACCAGTTTGCATTTCTGCAATGTTTCCTTTATGCAAAACGCTTCCACCCATAAGTTGAACATCATAATGTACCATGTTCCATTCAACGTCAACGCCAGCAGCAGTCCATTTGTTACTCCAAACAGCTTTGTCTCCTTCGATTGTTATGCCTTCTTTCTTTTTAGAAAGTTCGATATCTAAATCAGTTGCAGTAACAACAAGTTGTTTGTTTTCTGCCCATCTAAGAGCCGTTTCTTTTATTACAGCAAACGATTCAGCTTCAATTAATTCGAGAACCTCTTCAATTTTATCATCAATTGTTTTAGTGATTTTATCAATAGCATCGAACAAATCTTCCTTTTCATGAATTGGAGTTTGCGGATCTTTAGCTTTAGCTTTCAGTGCTGATAATTCATTCTCAATTGGCTCAATTGCTTTAGTAATTAATGCTTTGAACGTCGCAGTTTTCGCACGTAACTCATCGTCTGTAAGTTTCTGAACCGTCTCGGTATATGAATTTGAACTATCAATTAATGGTTGATATTCCTTTCTGTCCTTATTGGACTTATTACCGAATATTTTTTGGAGTATATTTAATGTCATTTATTATAAAATTCAAGCATGTAAAATTAATCAATCCAACGGTAATCTGTGGTTTTTTCATGGTTTTATATTGATTTGGACATAAATTATTCCAAACAATAGTAATATGACAGATTGTCGCAGAATGAAGAGTTGTGAATAAAGTGTTGAAAATCACCTCTCGAATTGATTGTATAAATAGAAAACAGAGTATCTTTGCAGTATGCATGAAATGATTTTAGTACTCGATTTTGGATCTCAATATACGCAACTCATTGCTCGTAGAATAAGAGAACAGAATATTTATTGCGAAATTCACCCTTGGAATAAATGTCCTGAATTGACTGATAATATTAAAGGAGTTATCTTATCAGGTAGTCCTTTTTCTGTAAGAGATGAGAATGCACCAAAACCAAATTTAGAGAAAATTAAGGGTAAGATGCCATTGTTAGGTGTCTGTTATGGTGCACAATTTATTGCGAATAATTACGGAGGTGAAGTATTGCCATCTACTATTCGAGAGTATGGAAGAGCAAATCTTTCTTTTCTAGATGAGAGTAATGAGTTGATGAAGGATGTTTCTTCTGGTTCTCAAGTTTGGATGTCGCATGGAGATACGATAAAGAATGTTCCATCAAATTATAAAGTCATTGCGAGTACAGATGATGTTGAATTTGCTGGCTATAAAATAGAAGGTGAGGCAACTTATGGAATACAATTTCATCCAGAAGTGTATCATTCTGCAGATGGTGCAACATTATTGCAAAATTTCTTAGTTACAATCTGTAATTGTAAACAAGATTGGACACCCAATTCTTTTGTAGATGAGACCGTTGCGGGTTTGAAAAAAGAAATAGGAAGTGATAAGGTGATTTTAGGTTTATCGGGTGGCGTTGATTCTTCGGTTGCTGCAGTTTTGCTGCACAAGGCAATAGGGGATCAGCTGCATTGTATATTTGTAGATAATGGTCTTTTGAGAAAAGATGAATTCCCCCAAGTGTTAGAGTCATATGAGAATATGGGGTTGAATGTTAAAGGTGTGAACGCAAGCGAAGCATTTTATTCTGAGCTGAGTGGCTTATCAGATCCGGAGGATAAAAGAAAAGCTATTGGAAAAGTTTTTATCGATGTCTTTGATAATGAATCTAAGATGGTTGAGAATGCTAAATGGCTTGGTCAAGGGACGATATACCCAGACGTTATAGAATCTATTTCAGCAACAGGAGGACCCAGTGCAACAATAAAATCTCACCACAATGTAGGTGGTTTGCCAGATTACATGAAACTTAAGGTTATTGAACCATTAAAATTATTATTCAAGGATGAAGTCCGAAGAATAGGTAAGTCAATGGGGATTGATCCTAAAATATTAGGCAGACATCCTTTTCCTGGTCCTGGACTTGGGATAAGAATATTGGGTGAGGTTACAAAAGAGAAAGTGACTATTCTGCAAGAGGTTGATCATATTTTTATTTCAACACTTAAGGAAGATGGTTTGTACGATGATGTTTGGCAAGCAGGAGCAATATTTTTACCAATACAATCCGTTGGTGTTATGGGGGATGAAAGAACCTATGAGAACGCTGTTGCATTACGTGCGGTATCATCCACAGACGGCATGACAGCTGATTGGTGTCATTTACCTTATGAGTTTTTAGCAAAAGTTTCAAATAAAATTATCAATCAAGTTAAAGGGATTAATCGCGTAACTTATGATATCAGTTCTAAACCACCTGCAACCATTGAATGGGAGTAAATAAAATATTGGCATGAGGATTGTAAAATTCAATTGTTATTTTTGAACTATGAGAAGTATACTGTTTTTTCTATTTATTAGCGTCTGTCAATTTTTTTTCGCGCAACCTGATAACTCAACAATTATTGAGATTGATGGTGTGACATATTATCAACACATTGTAGAGAAAGGAAATACAATTTGGGGCTTACAACAGGTTTATCATGTCACATCTGAGGAATTACTAATAGCTAATCCTACAATTGTTGATGGATTAAAAGTTGGAGATGTTGTATATGTTCTTTCCAAAGAAACGACTGCAACACCTGTGTTGACTATCAATTATCTAGTGAAGAAGAATGAAACGCTTTATGGTCTTTCTAAAAAATTCGATTTAAGTATTGATGATCTCGTTGCTTTGAATCCAGAAATTAAAGATGGGCTGAAAAGGGGACAGATGATCAAAGTTCCAAAAGTGGAAGGGCTCGAGAATGAAGCCTTAGAAAATTCAAAAGAGGATCAAGATATTACGGAGAATCCATTTGTAGTTGCATCAGATTCTAATACTCAGCAAGTAGAATCGGAACAAGTGACAATCTCATTTAGTGATTCAACAATTCTACATACGGTATTGAAGAAAGAAACAATGTATAGTATTTCAAAACGTTTCATGATTCCAGTTTCAAAAATAATGGAATTGAATAATCTAACATCAACAACTTTGAAAACAGGGCAAATTCTTACTATTCTTGTGAAGAATGAACGAATTGCTAAAGTAAAATTAAAAGAAGTGCCTGCAAGAGAAGGGTCGGGAGATTATCAATCAATTCCATTTGAAGAGCAAGATGTATATAATATCGCTATCTTATTGCCTTTTCACTTAGACTATGGGGCAAGCTATTCGGAGAATGTTTCTGACGTAGCGACTCAATTTTATATGGGGGCTCTAATTGCTCTTGATTCATTGAAAGAATTAGGTATCAAACTAAAAGTTCAAGTATACGACACAAAAAATGATTCTATTACAATTGCTGGTATTTTTGCAAAACCAGGTTTTATAGAAAATAATTTGGTTATTGGTCCATTATTGAAAGAAGAAGTAAAACAAGTTGCTAAGCTATGCAAGAGGAATCAAATTCAAATGGTTTGTGTTGTTGGAATGGATTCAGGAATTTTGGAAGACAATCCATTAGTTTATTCTACAGTGACCTCTCACGCTACTCTGGTTAGGGGAATGGCACGTTTCTTAGCTGAAGAAAATAAATCAGCTCCATTGGTTTTAGTAAAGCCTTCGGATAAGGAGGGAGAAATGTTATTTGATGTGTTTAGAAATGAATATGACAAGGTTGCAACAGCAACCTCTGCTATCTTGATAGAATCATCTATCGAAGGGTTTAACACACACATGAGAAGAAGGGCCGATTTACGACTAATTCTCCCAACAAATAACGAGAAGTCTGCTATGCAGTTTATGAATAACGTGAATCGTTCTTCTTTTAGGGCAAGTCCAGACAAGATAACGGTATATGGAATGAAGAGCTGGGTGAAGTTCACAAATATTAATAATATCTATAAAAACAAGTACCATTTTCATTTTCCAGCTGCAAATCACTTGGACTATTATACACCTTTTATGGTTGCAATGAATCGCAATTATAGAACTAAGTACGGAACTGACATGTCTAGAGTTGCTGTTCAGGGTTATGATGTTTTGATGTATTTTTGTAACTCATTCTTCCTGAAATCTCAAGAGAGTAGACTATTGATGAATGATTTTAAACTTGTCCAAATATCCCCTGCCGATGGTTTTGAAAATTCAAATATTTTCATTGTAAAGCAAGAAGATTTTCAACTAATGAGAATAATATGGTAGCAATATGCAGATTCATGAGTTTTTATAATTTTAGTTCAATCAAAGAATAGAATGAGTTTAGAATTATTACTTTTTTTAATAAAAAAAGAATGAGAGAGAAACAGCTATTAAGATTACTTTATGTACTTTCTTTTATTGAAGGTGGAGCAGTTATGGGAGCGGAATTGGTTTCTGCTAAAATGATTGCACCATATTTTGGAAATTCTCTCTACGTATGGGCTTCTGTTTTAGGCGTTACATTAACCTCTCTTATGATTGGTTACTTAATGGGGGGCCGATTATCTGTAAAATCGAAGAATAGAGAATTACAAACTTTTAAAATATTATTGACCGCAGGTGTCTGGCTTTGCCTTATGCCCTCATTGAGTTTGTGGATTTTGGATATAGCTCTTGAAATGAGTATCGCTTCAGGAACTATTTTTGCTTTAGTTGTATTTCTTGTACCAGGCTTGGTTCTATTGAGCATGACTTCTCCGATGATAATTTCAGCCGTTAACAAATCGGTAGAAACAAGTGGAAGTACAACGGGTAATATCTATTCGATTAGTACCCTCGGTGGTATTATAGCAACATTTATAACAGGGTTTTATCTATTGCCTGATTTTGGAATCAGAATTACTTGTTATGTTTTTGGGATGTTGTTGATCCTGGCAGCTTCATTTGGCTTATTCAGAAATAAGAAAATTGTTTTACCCACTTCATCTGTATTATTGTCCTTATTACTATTCGCGTCATCTTTTACGGAGAATGAAGATGGAGGGAAATATAAATTACTCTATGAATCAGATGGTATGTTAGGGCAAATTAAAGTAATTGATGCTCGCTCTCAAACTTATACAAGAGGCTATAAGCAATCAAGAACATTATTTGTTAATAACACTGCTCAAACAATAGGAAATATTGACAGTCTTGATTATTCAGTTTGGGATTGGTCGTATTGCTTTCCTTTTTGTGTAAGTAATTATCCAAAGAATAGTAAGGTTTTATTAATGGGACTAGGAGGTGGAACATTTCATCATCAATTTAAGCGATTAGGATATGATATCGTAACGGTTGAACTTGATCAAAGAATTAAAGATGTTGCAGTTAATTATTTTAATGTAGATAACAACGAAAAAATAATTATTGATGATGCGCGCCATTATATAAATATTCAGAAAGAAAAATTTGACATAGTCACAATGGATCTTTTTTATAACGAGACCCCTCCATATCAAGCATTGACTTTAGAGAGTTTTCAGAAAGTAAAGTCATCATTGAATGAAGATGGTTTAATCATGATTAATTTTTATGGATACTTAGCAGGTGAAAAAGGCAATGCTGCAAGGTCATTAATTAAAACATTGAGAAAAGCAGGGTTATTTGTAAATGTTACAGCAACACCAGGCGAGGATAAATACCGTAATTTGATAATTCTTGCTGCAATCAAAGAGAATCATGATTATTCAACAACAAGGATTAGTGAGCCGGGATTACCTGAACTCGTCAATGTCGAAAAGAATTTTATTGATTTGACAAAATTAGATTTCTCGAATTCTATTGTTTTTTCTGATAATAATCCCAACTTAGAGAAAATGTATTTAGAAGCTGCATTAGAATGGAGAAAACATGTAACTGAAGGAAATGAAAAGTTATATGAGTCTGGAATTTCTCAATGGTAAGGAATAAAAAATTTAAGTGCCCTTAAAAGTCTGCAATCACGCTATGAAATTTATTGATACGTTTAATCTATAGCATGTCTAGCTATCGTGTATAATTTTTTTCTTTCCTACTAGTTCGCTAAATCTTGAAGTGCAAAGTTGTGACTTACGGCATTGATAATTAGTAATAAAGAGTATTATGTCTATTTTTTTTTCGTTGAATGACGAAGATTGAATGTCACCATTAAAATAGTCGGAAATTTAGGCAACCTTTTGCTTATTTTTAAGTTATCTTAGTAGAATCTAACTATTACTATTTATGAAAATTATCATTTTAATGCTTACATTACTTTTTGGTGGGCTAATATCTTACGGTCAATCTAACGATAAAAAATCAAGCTTAACGAACCGTTCACAATCAACTGCAATTCAACAACCAAAGAGTTCAGAAGCTATAAATAGTTCTAATGGACTAGGAGACACAGCAAATTTACAGAAAGAAGTTGGCGCGCTAGGAGTATTTAAATATTCTTTTCAATCAGATAAAATTCTTGAAACTGGAAAAGTAGATAGATGGTCTGTCAGACTCAAACAACATTTTCCACAAACAATTGATTTACAATTGACCTCTTCGACACAATTTGTGGAAGTTACCTTAATTAATACCCACTCTGAACAAGAACTTTTAGAGATTGTTCAATGGTTTAACTTCTTAAATTACTCGATAAATGAGTAATGGAATAAAACCAATACTCAAACCAAACCTATTACACAATGAATTACATTTTAAAATTACTAATCCCGCTAATCATTTTCATTACGGTTTCATTTATTGGAAACAGTCAATGTAATACGAACATTTCAATTTGTACAGCCGGTGTAGCTGGACCGTTTACATTTGCGAATGGTTCTGCTAATCCATCTTCATGTTTAGATTTCACAAATGGCGCGGCTACCCCGAACTATGCTTATATTATTCTCTATATAACTCAAGGTGGAGATTTAAACTTACTTATTGATGGAGACCAAGCAACTGGTTGTTTGGATGTTTCCATTTTTGATATTACAGGTGTTAATGATCCATGTGCTTCCTTAGGACTAGCTACTGAAATTGGGTGTAATTATGCATCGGCATGTGATGGTTGTAATGAGTTTGGAACATCTTTCCCTTGTGCTTCAGAGGTTCCAGCTCCTGTCGTTAACGCAGGTGATGTAATTATGATTTTAGTTGAAGATTGGAATGCAACAATGACTAATTTCACTCTCGAATTGAGTAGCGTGGCTGGCAGTGCTCAAACTGGACCGCCAGATGCAACAATTAATCAACCACCAACGGTTTGTGCTACAAGTGGACCAATTCAATTAACTGCAGCAGATAATGGTGGTGATTGGTCAGGTCCAGGAATATCTCCAACAGGAGAATTCGATCCTGCTGCAGTTGGTGTAGGTACTTATACTATAAATTATACAATTGGCTCAGCTCCATGTGATGATGCTAGTTTTTCAACTATTGAAGTTATCGATTGTACTGTACCGACACCTTGTCCTTTCTATGAAAATACTCCAACAGCTGAACTTAAAGCTTGTGGTGGTCAGATGTACGATTTTTCTGTTTTGAATACTGCATGTCCTGCAATAATTAATTTCGATGTAGTCGGGAATTATGGGTCACAAGACGCGGGTGAAATAACATGGGAGGTACTTAGTGTTTTAACTGGAAACGTAGTGGCTTCCGGAGGTCCTGGGGGAAACGGTAATGGAATTTTAACTACTGTGAATGTAGACCCAAATGTAGAGGGAACAGTATTTAATTTAATTGTATATGACTCTTGGGGAGATGGCTTTAATGGTGGTGGAGGTTTCATTCAAATTGATGATAATGGAGTAATTACTGCTGGGCCACTTACAGGAAATTTTGGGGATGAATGGAATCAGGTATTCGCTTCAAATATAGACATTAGTCCTACCACGTTGACAGTTACTACTCCTGGAGGAGATATTGTAAATAATATTGGAAACTGTGCTGATCATTCTCTTCAGTTTATGCTGAATAACGCTAATTTTTGTACACCAATTAATATTGATTTGCCATGGGAAATAGTTTGTGATATAACCGGAAGTGTTATTTCAAGTGGAGTTCAACCAGTAATTATATATCCGCAGATTCCTTCATCTTCAGGAGATATAGTAGATATTACATGGAATGCTGTAACGTGTCAATGGGATGTTTCACCTCAAAATGATTGTGATTTTTTAGACATAGGTCTCGTGTTTGCAATAACTCCTGATCCTTCCGCTTGGCCAGCGAATACATGCGTGAATGGGAATCAAGACTTTACTATTGATTATATTGGCGCACAGGGAAGTCCCGATTGTTGTTCTACAGGTGGTGCACTTGTACCGATTATATACAATGCGACTACTAATATCGCTGATCCAGTCGTTGCCAATTCGATTTATGGAGGTCAAAATAATTCTGCTTACACCGTTATTCCTGCAAGTACGATAGGAGGAGATGCAACTTCATTTGATGTTACAATCGATTGGGATGGTTTCTGTTACAATACTCCGGATAATAATCCAGATGAGACTTATTATGTTGCTGTATGGGTAGATGGCGTTCAAGTGATTTTAAATGGTCCTTTGACTGGTGGAGGTCCTGGCACAATGACGATTGATGAAACAGATCTTGCTGCAGCGGGAGTTACTTATAATCAAAACAGTGTTATTGAAATTTACATGTTACCAAATAATTTTTGGGTTGACCCTTGTGGATTTCCCTTTACACCTTGTCCAATTTATACCGTTTTTAATCCGTCCGCAAGTTGCACTCCTTCAACAGATGGTGAATGGACTATGAGTCAATTTGATGTAATTGTTAATGTTACATTTATTGAAATGACAAGTGGCCCAGCAGTTTGTACTTTTGTCACTCCTAGTCCTTATACATGTTGTATCATTGATCTGCCTACAGCTTCGAACCCAGCAAATATTAATGTAGAATGTAGTGGAGGAGCTCCAGCAGTAGATGTTTCAGTTGTAACAGATGAGGCTAGTCCTTGTAATCCGGTTGTTACATTTGAAGGAGATGCATCGGATGGATTGAGTTGTCCAGAAACTATTACAAGGACTTATAGAATTACAGACGATTGTGGGAATTTTACAGATGTTCATCAGTTGATTATTATTGGTGATGTTACACCGCCTGTTTTATTTGCACCCCCAGCAGCTGTCACGGTTCAATGTGGAGCTATTCCTCCTATGGTTAATCTTAATTGGACGGATAATTGCGATGGCGCAGGATTTGTTCCAGGTATAGATGGAGCTCTTCTTGGAGGAAATTGTGGTGGTACAATTATTAGAACTTGGACTTATTCTGATGGATGTGGCAATTCAGATTCAGAAACGCAAATAATTACTGTAGAAGATATCACTGCACCAACATTCGCAGGATTACCTGGAGCTTCGGCAGTTGAATGTATTGGTGATGTGCCAGCAATGATTGATTTAACATGGAATGATAACTGTGATGGAACAGGAGTTGTAACAGGATCAGATGCCTCAAATGGTAATACTCGTCCAGAGACAATTACAAGAACATGGACGTATACAGATGCCTGTGGAAATATAGCTACCGTATCGCAAATAATTACAGTAGAAGATATCACTGCACCAACATTTGCAGGATTACCTGGAGCTTTGGCAGTTGATTGTATTGGAGATGTTCCAGCAATGATAGATCTTACATGGAATGATAACTGTGATGGAACAGGAGTTGTAACAGGATCAGATATCTCAGATGGTAACACTTGTCCAGAGACAATTACAAGAACATGGTCCTTTACAGATGCCTGTGGAAATATAGCTACCGTATCGCAAATAATTACAGTAGAAGATATCACTGCACCAACATTTGCAGGATTACCTGGAGCTACGGCAGTTGAATGTATTGGAGATTTACCAGCAATGATAGATTTAACATGGAATGATAACTGTGATGGAACAGGAGTTGTATCAGGATCAGATGCCTCAGATGGTAA
>CAJQQA010000231.1 GCA_905480355.1 uncultured Flavobacteriales bacterium
TCTACTCCGACTTTATTTATTCGCGGTGCCTTATCCAATTATATCCTTGATGATGACTTTGCTCTCATCGAAGAACATTTTATTGATGTAGACATCAAAACAATAGCAAACGCAGGTCATTGGGTGCATGCTGAAGCTCCTGAAGAGTTTATTGAGGTACTGTTGTCGTTTTGTTTACGGTAGGCGCTAGAAGTCATTTATTTACTTTTCTCCGGATAATCCAATTTCAAATCTGATAGATAAAGAAATGTACCTGGCTTAAGTTCAATAACTTCTTTGTTTTCCATCGCATCATAGAATATTTTTAACTCACCAGTTAACCCACCATCGTGAACAATTGCCAATTTTGATGCATTTCCTTGTAAATAAAGTTGGTGGATTAATCCTCCTGAGAGATCATTCAATGGAATTGACCAACCTTTACGTTTTGCTGGTTGGAGAATCAAAGGACATTGTGGAGTGAGCCCTCCATAGGAGACAACAACTAAATCTGTTTTTTCAGAATGTTCATTTATTTCAGTTGCAATTTGATGCATAAACTTGTTCTCTCTGTAGTAATTCGATTCTGAAAAGTTGATTTGCTCAAAAGCAAAACAGCAAACAACCAATCCAGCTATGACAAATTTCATGAATTTCATTTTTGAAATCGTCATTAATTTAGAAACACCGAGAGCACAAAATATTGCCAGGGGAGCAACAAAAGGCAATTGATAATAATTATGAATAACATTTAAGTTGAAGAAAATGACTAAATAGAGAGTGCTGCCAGTTAACCATGCTAAAGACCAATAGATGGATTTGTTCTTCTTTGAGAAAAGAAACCCAATGATAGAGAGCGTAAAACCAACGAAGCCTAAAACTTCTTGATAGATTCGTTCAAAAACCACAACCCAATTTGCATCAATTGATCTTTGATGCCATGTGCCAAAGTACCAATACCACATTTCGGTGAACTTGTTAAAGTTTGGAATCACCTCCCAATCTGGAATGAGAGAGTTAGTTTCAAACGCAAAACCATTCCATGCAAATAGGCTTAAAACTGGAACAATAAAGAGAGGTGATCGGTAGATAAACCATTTCAGTCTGCATTCTTGATAAGCGAAAATGAGTATTGGAAGAGCTAAGAAAAAGGCATATGGGGCTTTTACTAAAAAGGCTATTGTTCCGAAAAGAAGAGACATTATAATCAACACGTTATTATTTGTGCGAATTGCTTTCATGGCGTAATAGAGCATTCCAAAAGAGAATGCAAGTGCAAAGAAATCGATGTGAATGGCACGAGAAAAGAATAGACTCAACGGAGCCAATCCAAAGATTAAAATGGCAAGCTCTGGAATCCATTTGTCAAATATGAATTGCATTGACTTATAAAAGTAGACAATGGATAAAATGAAAAAAGATAGAAAAAACAAACGTGCAATCCACAAATGTGATCCAAATACATGATAGATCTGTGCAACCATATATTCAGGTAAAGGAAACTCTAGAATTAGGGTTTCATGTCCTCCCATCCAACAAACCGATGGTTCTAAAAATGAATTACCATCTTCATAAAAGCCATCTATGTATTGTTTTGTATCGTATTGTCTCCATGAATGAGGAGAATCGACAATATTCTCAAAATGAAATAGGCGAAGGGCTACAAGTAAAGTAAGAATAACGATTAGGCGATATTTCATTAAAACTGTTTTCACTTCAAGAAATATCTGAAATGAAATGTAGTACATATTTCCTCGAGGAATTTATCACTTTTTGAATCACCAAAAGCGATAATTTCGTCAAATTCTTTGAGGTTAAATTTCTTTTTTACCAATTCCACCTTTTCTCTACCGATTATATTCTTTCCTTTCCAATTCCCCAAGCAAAGCTGATCTGCATTATAAGATAACTGTGTAGAATAAAGAGGGAGTTTTAGAAACTCACTAAATGGAAGTAACCATTCTTGGCAAGAACCTGAAAGAATTATTGCTGTATGATTTTCACTATTGACAGCGATGTAATCTAAAAAAGCGGGTGATATTTTATGCTTATTCTCTTTAAAAAATTCTACCCCTTTTTGATTTAAAATTGTTTCAGAGTAGTCTTTGAAGTTGGTTTTTATAAATAATTGTTTAACCTTATTACGCGAAATCAGATTGAGAAGAGATAAAGCATAAGGGATTGCAATAACCAAGAATGAAAAGCGATATCTCTTTAGATTTAAAAAACGGGCAAAATCAAGCATTGAATCACCATTGTAAATGGTTCCATCAAAATCCAATATGATTAGCTTTTTCAAATTTTCAATCGTTTAAAAATAAACTCAGGTATGTTTTTAATGATAAACGAAATTGGTCTCCAAACGGACTTAACATATACAATGTTGCGGTTCCCTTTGAGGCAGTTTTTCACAATAGTTTTTGCAGCATTTGCTTTAGAAGAGGTGAGTAAACCTGGCAAGTCCATCTCTGCAGTCATTTTAGTATCTACATATCCTAAACGAAAACTAACAACCCTAACTGTTGGATATACAAAAGACCTTAGTCCACCTAAAAAATTGTCAAATCCAGCTTTGGCACTTCCATAAACTACCGTTGAGCTTTTTCCTCTTACTGCCGCCACAGATGTCACTCCTGCAATTGTTCCTCCTCCTTTCTTCTCGAAAACTTCGGCAAAGTAGGATAGAATTCTAACCGGAGCATTGTAATTCACTTCCATAACGCTCTTCTTTTCTTCTCCGAATAGCGTTGCTTCATTGTCATACATTTTACCAGCGATATAAAGTACAATATCATAATCATTCCCAAGCGAATCCAAAGCCGAAGTTTGCACATCAAATAATAGTGTTTTGCAATTCTCTATTTTGATTTTTTCAGGATGATGAGCCGCTAACGTTACTTGATGACTCTTTTTGAGAAATTCTTCGGCACATGCTTGACCAATGTCTGAATTGGCTCCTATGATTAGTACTTTTTTCATGCGTCAACAAGTTTAAGTCTATTAGACATTAAAGAATTTATTTTCCCCGAATTTACTGATTTGATTACACTTTTATATTCATCAACAGTTGAATACATTTTTCTAAAATTCTCCGCGGTCAAAATGGCATCTTTAGCAAGATACACTCTTCCTCCAAATTGGATTACGAGCTGATCTAATTCACGTAAAAATGATACGATTCCGGGTTTATTCTTAAAGTCTACTGTTAAAGAATATCCTTCTATAGGAAAAGAAATGATTCCAGGAGATTCTACCTCTCCGTAGTATTTCAAAGTTGATAAGTAGGAGGTAAACTTACTAGCTCGGATTTTATCTATAATGATTTTCATTCCTTCTGCGCCAATTTTTTCAGGAAGAATGAATTGATACTGATAAAATCCTTTGCTGCCATAGACATTGTTCCAGTTTTTCATTTTATCCAAAGGGAAAAAAAACTCAGAAAAACTTACTTGAGCGTCTTTTTCCTTTCTTAAACGCCTTGTGTAAAGTCTATTGTATAAACCCATCGAAATTTTATTCAAATACGAAACACCAATGTTTGGGATAGAAATTTTCCCGTTTGCTGCTTTAAAATTGACATTTTTTGATTTTGCATTAAAGTCTCCTGATAAAAGAAAATAAGTGCTGTTTTTTCTCGCTAAATCCAACCATGCAACTTTATACGGTGAGGTTGATTCTTTGATGCCGGTTAATAATTCTTCAATACTTTTATATTCTGTGACATCTTGAGAAATGCCTTTGGATTTTAGTTTTTCAAGTTTAATTTTGGCGGAGAGAATCGCTCCTGTCAAGCCCAAGCCTCCAATTGTTGCTCGAAATAATTCTTTATTTTTTAGCTCAGAACAAAACACCACTTCGCCAGAAGGAATTTTAAGTTCAATCTCTTCTACCCAAGAACCAATTGTTCCATTTCTTTTGTGATTTTTTCCGTGCACATCACATCCAATCATACCTCCAATTGTAACAAACTGAGTACCTGTGATGACCGGAAAAAGGAAGTCTTGTTTTAAAACAATTTGTAAAACTTCTCCTAAAGTAAAGCCTGAACTCACATGAAGTATATCGTCTTTTAAATCAAGAACTTCTTTGCAATTTATCATTGAAATAATTCTGGCATTTAAAGATGCGTCGCCATAGCTTCTGCCATTTCCTCGGATACATGTACTTTCTTTATATTCCACCTCTGAAGAAAAGGAAATTAATCGAGCATTCTTTACTGATGGTATTTTATTCCAGTTTGAGATTGACATGTCTTACAAATATAAAGTAAATCCAAAAAGCAGTACCCAAATTAAACATACTCCTACAAAAATGAAGTCTTTTGAAAGAATAGAAAGAGGATCTTGGTGAGGATGTTCTAACATGTCACGGTGAAATAAAAAAGCGGCTATTAATGAGAAAGGTATTGTTGCCATTGCAAGAAAAAAGTTATCATGATTAATATAAATTATAAGAACATAACTTATATAAGTAATCAAAATGGCAGCTAATAGAATATTCAGAACCCGCTTTAAATTCATTTGGTTATAAAACGACAACTTGGAAGAGTTGTCGTTTAATAAGACATCACTTCTCCTCTTGATTAGAAGAATATACAGGGCTATACTTACCACAAGTATATACAACCAAAGAGAAATAGTTACAGTTGTTATTTCAGCGCCAATTAATATCCGAATCGGATAACCCATAATTAAAATAAGGATATCAATTACTGGAATTTTCTTCAGGTAGAATGAATAACTTAGGTTTAAAAATAAATAGAATAAGGCATAAATAAATACCTCACAATCGATAAATAGTAAAGTTGAAAGAGAGATAAAGAGAAGGATGACTATGCTCACAATCGCGTTCTTCTTCGATAACTTGTTGGAAGCAATCAATCGATTTCTTTTCGTAGGATGTTTTATGTCAGATTTTTTATCCTTTAAATCATTGATTAAGTAGACGGCTGAAGCAAGCAGCGAAAAAGCAATAAACCCCAAAAGTAATTTCAGAGCAAGCTTTTCATTCCATACAATTGCGGCGAAAAATGCAGGTATAAGAATTAAAATATTCTTGTACCATTGTTTTACACGCAAAAGCTTCAAAATGTAGTTGACCATCTAATGATTTAGAATTTGCGACTAAAGTTAAAAGAAAAAATAGATACAATGTTTATTCTCATACATCATCATAATTAAG
>CAJQQA010000232.1 GCA_905480355.1 uncultured Flavobacteriales bacterium
TCTTTGTCTTGTTCGCTGAAACCATTTTCGTAAAGGTATTCAAACTCCAATCGTAATGCTTTTGACAAGGGTTCAATATAGACCATTGTACCATAATGACTTATTGAAGAATTATCATTTGTCTTTTGCTGGTCTGTTATAGAATCGTTCAGAACACTCTCAATGGTTGTTCTCGAATCTAGTTTCTCGTCCGTTGCATTATCAGAAAGTGAAACATTGTATCTAAGCTCTAATTCCCTCTTTTTCTTCTTAAATTTTCTTTTCAATTTTACAGAACCATCTAGACTGTATCCTTCTGAATCAGTTGAATTATCAATCTTTGTTCTTAAACGTTCAACTCCATTAAGTCCTATAAATTGATTTATTTCGGTATTATCTTGTTTACCTAAATCATATCTGAAAGCTGGTTTAATTTCAAGTGTTGTTAATGAATCAAGCGGTGTTACAAATTTGATGTTAAAGCGGTGCGATTCATCCCTAGAAAAATTTCGTGTAGAATCATCCGTGAAATACGTTGTGTCTCTCAAGAAATATTCAGATCTACTTGATGAAATTGCTTCCAATTGTGTATTGTAATAAGAATAGTTGGCATTAAATTTCATTTGTTTATTCTTTCCAATTTTATCACTGAAATAGATTCCAGATTTAAAGGTTTGAGGAATACCACTTGTGTTAGTTGTTCCGTCTTCCCAAAATCTTCGCCCTGAGCCATCTTCATTATTTAATCCAAATTTTCTCATGTCACCTCCACCAAAATTTGATGTTGGCGTATTAGAGCCTAATGCAAATACGGATATTTTCTTCGGGCCATCAAATTTATTCAAGAGCATTTCTCCTTCAAAAAATGGACTTGTTCCAGTTACTCCATTGATAGGAGTCAATGCAAAGTCTGATGCGCCAGAGATTCTTCCAAAATATCCTTTTTTAGCACTCTTTTTTAATCTAAGGTCGAGTACCTTGATCTTTTCATCGTCTCCTCCTATTGCTTCCTCATTCTCCGTTTCATAAACCTGAACCGTTTCAATTCCGTCAGCGCCCAGGTTTTTTGTGGCGATTGTTGGGTCGGTTCCAAAAAACTCATCCCCATCTACCAATACTTTATCAATATCCTGTCCTTGCGATGTTATTTTACCCTCTTTATCGACCGTTAATCCGGGTAATTTCTTTAAAAGGTCTTCTACCACTGCACCTTCCCAAACTTTAAATGAATCGGCAACATATACAAGTGTATCTCCTCGGTAAAAAATTGGGTTTTTGTTTGCGTAAATAACGACCTCTTCAATCTCTTGAGATTTAGAAAACATTCTAGCATTTGATATATCAATTACGTCATTCTCTTTGTGTCCAAATATAAAATAGGTCTTATCATCAAAACTCGGATGGTCGATAACAAGAGAAAATGTGTCAAGGTTGATTCCATTTAGTTTAAAGTACCCGTTCTCGTCTGTACGAGCAAACCCAAGTAAGACAGAATCTTTAATTCGCACGGCCATAGCCATTGCATTTTTTACGGGCACCACACCAGAAGAATCAAAGACAGTTCCCGAAATTTTCATTTCTTGCGCATAAATGGCAGAGAAACTAAAAAGGGAAACAAAAATAATTAGAGACTTTAATAAGTTATTCATTTTTACAAAATTTAATCATCACAAAGCTAATCGGATTCTAAAGAGAAGAAATATTAATGAGGTCTAAAGGGCAAATACTTGTACAGGTGGTAAACATGAATCATTTACGGATACTTGCACTCAACAGAATTTGATACTCATAGCCTTCTGCACCACTCAATTGATCGAAATCAATAGACAATGGTGTTCCTAACATTCCTACCTCATCTTCTTGAAGCTTCTTGATTAACGGCGTCATGTATTGAACGACTAAAGGCGAGTAATATCCATTCTTTGTGTTTTCCCCTACAATTAAATATAAATATGGCTCTTCTTTAACGAAGCCCTGAAACGTAACACTAAACTCCCCTTTTCTTTCCAACGCTCTCATCGCTTTATCGTAATAGCACTTTTGCTTTTCAACTAATTCATGCACTTCTTTATCGAGTTGATCTTCATAAGGTGCAGTTTTACGTTTCGTAATAATTGGTTCTTCTTTCTTATTGTAGTAGGTAATTCTTTCTACAAAGTAACCGTCTTCTCCCTCCCCTTCTTCAAAAAGTTCTTTGGAAGAAATGATTGCGCCACTCTTAAAATGGAAAACATTTGATGAAATACTTGGTGAGTTTGCATTAACGTATTGCTCCACGAGTTTTACCGTTTCATTTTTCGCATTAACGTAAATAGTCACCTCCATGGATGCTCCATCTTCTCTTGAATATGCAAGACTATGTCCTAAACGCAAAGAATCGTTTTGGTCAATATCAGAAATCAGCTGTTCAAAAGACATTTCTTGACTGCTCGGATTGTACTCGTCATCAACGAACTCTCCATTATCAATATTGAGATTTTCAGACTCTCCACATGCTGTCAGAAGGAAAAGAAATGAAATTAAAAAAGTGGGAAATATTTTCATAGCGTCTAATTTATATAATGTATAATGCCTTATTCCGTAAAAATAACAAGAAATGATGCGAAGTTTCTTTAGAATTAAAAATAATTTGATTTTTCACTTGCGATCGTATTAAATTGCCTATCTTTACAACGCTGTTAAATCTATCTAACAGATTATATCGCGGGGTGGAGCAGTTGGTAGCTCGTCGGGCTCATAACCCGAAGGTCATAGGTTCGAGTCCTGTCCCCGCTACAATGAGGCTTTCAGAGAAATCTGGAAGCCTTTTTTCGTTTCTATAGTGCTGTTCAGCTCTTCACTCCTCCCCATCAAATAATCAGTTAACACGTATCATTAGTTAGTTGAAAGTGATTATATTTAGGGTTCAAATTTCAACCATGAAAAAACTAATCATTATTTCAGCCCTACTATTGCATTTCCCTTTGCTTTCTCAGAATTCTGAGATACAAATATCAAATGGCTTTGTCGAAAATATTGGTCAAGTAAAAAATCAATATGGCACAAGAAGAGAAGATATTGACTTCAAATTCAAGAGCTCTATGGCAGATATATATATTCACTCGACTGGGTTTCATTATCAATTCATGAAGCCGATGAATGAAAATTCTCATTCCAATAATGGAAGAAATGAAATTATAGCTAATTATGAAATTTATCGAGTAGATGTTAATCTAGAAGGAGCTAATCCAAATCCTGTTATAGAAAAAACATTAATTAACGGTTACAAAGAAAACTACATGCTCACAGAGCATGAGTATACATCTGCATATTCCTATGATGAGATTAAATACGTTGATATTTATCCTAATATTGATTGGGTAATCAAACAAACTAAAAACGGTCTGAAATATGACTTCGTTGTTCATCCTGGCGGAGAACCAGATGATATATCCCTGCGAATAAGTGGTTGTAGTGAAAGTAAAATAGATGAGCTTGGAAGAATGATTCTTATTTCCCCTTTTGGAGAAATAATTGAAAATGCTCCTCTTAGTTTCACTGAGTCAGGATTAGTTGAATCATCATTTAGATTGGATAATAGTCGTTTAAAGTTTAATATAGGTGAATATGATGAGAGCGAAATTTTAACCATTGACCCTACATTAAGTTGGAGTACATATTACGGTAGTTCTCAAACTCAGTATACAGAAAAGTGTTCAACTGACCAAAATGGAAATATCGTATATACTGGGTTTACAACAGGAAATAATATTGCAACAGTAGGAGCTCATCAGGTTTCAATTGGGGGACTGTACGATGCGTTTTTAGTGAAGTTTAATAATATTGGCACACTTCAATGGTGCACATATATAGGAGGAGCAAATGATGATTTTGGATATGATGTTGCTGTTGATGCGTCAAACCAAATATATGTAACAGGAGAAACAGAGTCTTCTTCGGGTATCGCTACTATTGGCGCTCATCAGACAGTGTTAGGAGGTGCTCCTGCTGTTGCAGACGCATTTTTAGCAAAATTCGACACTAATGGTAACATTATTTGGTCTACTTACTATGGCACATCGTCTGCTGAACAAGGTGGAAAGTCAATCAATATTGATAATAATGGAGATTTGACAATTGTTGGTACCCGTTACAATGCAATTTTTACTAATTCCACATCCTTTATTGCAAAGTTCACGGCAGCTGGAATATTCACATGGGAGCAATCCATTTCTGGCGATGCTTGGACTCGTGGACATGCCGTTTGCAATGATTCCGATAATAATTACTATTTGGTAGGGACATCCAAATCAACAATTAACATTTCAACTTTAGGAACATACCAACAAGTTTATGCTGGGGCAGGTGGTAGCACTGTGGCTGGAGATGCATATATCATTAAATTCTCAAATAGTGGTGATAAAATTTGGGGGACATACTTTGGCGGGCCTGCCTATGATTGGGCAGGCGATGCTATTATTGATAATAATGATAGTTTATATATTGTCGGATGGACTTCTTCTCTAAGTGGCATCTCAAATGGTAATGCACATCAGCCTAACAACGGAGCATCCTATGATGGCTTTATTGCAAAATTTGATACAACAGGTAATATTGCTTGGTCGACATATTATGGTGGAAATGATATTGATTTAGTTACAGGGGTGACTATCAACCTTAGCAATGACTTATATATATCTGGAAAGAGTCGCTCGACAAATAATATTGCTACTCTGGATGGGCACCAAACTCTTTTGTCAGGTTCAAATGATGCGTTTTTAGCGAAATTTTCACCAAATGGTGATAGAGTTTGGGGAACGTATTATGGAGGGGCAGCAGGTGAAGGTCAAACTAACCTTTCTTATGGCGGAATCTATTATCAGAACCCTAGTGTAGATGCCAAATTTAGTGATAATATATTTTTAGTTGGATACAGTGGTTCGACTGGTATAGCCACAGCGGGAGCATACCAAATCTCCAATAACGGAGGGGATTCATTCATTGCAAAATTTAGAGATTGCCAAAATTCAGGGACTGATGTGCAAACTGCATGTAACACTTTCGATTGGATTGATGGAAATACATATACAGCAGATAATAACACTGCAACATGGACAGAAATGAATGCCGCTGGATGTGATTCGGTTGTAACACTTGATTTAACTATCAACTACAGTAACACAGGAGTTGATGTACAAACAGCATGTAACACATTCGATTGGATTGATGGGAACACGTACACTGCATCTAACATCTCAGCTACATGGACAGAAACAAATGCTGCTGGATGTGATTCGATTGTGACTCTTGATTTAACAGTTAACTATTCAAACACAGGAACGGATGTACAAACTGCATGTAACACTTTCGATTGGATTGATGGGAATACGTACACTACATCTAACAACACCGCAACTTGGACAGAGACCAATGCAGCTGGATGTGATTCTATCGTAACGCTTGATTTAACAGTTAACTATTCAAACACAGGAACGGATGTGCAGACGGCATGTAACACTTTCGATTGGATTGATGGAAATACATATACAGCAGATAATAACACTGCAACATGGACAGAAATGAATGCCGCTGGATGTGATTCGGTTGTAACACTTGATTTAACTA
>CAJQQA010000233.1 GCA_905480355.1 uncultured Flavobacteriales bacterium
CTTATGTCTCCGCGATTTGAAACTCCAGTATTCTACTTTAAACCTTATCCAGGAACTCAAATCACCAATGATGTCGTTAATTCTGGAGAATACAAGCTCCCGAACTCAATAGAAGATTGGTCTGAATTTGATTATATAGGATCTAAAGGTCCGTGGGTCAGTGATGAGAAATTTGTCTTCTTTGAACGATTTAAGTTTTATCTCAGATTAGCAAGAAAGAGAAATAATTTACTAATACTTCCTTTTTCCATGTTGGCTAGATGGCGGGTAAAAAAATTACTTTTTAAAACTCCAATCGAGATGAAGATTAGTGAAAAAATTCTACCTCAAAAAAACTTAAGTTGATGGGGAAAATGTTTCTCGTGTTATTTTTTTTCTCAACGTCTGTAGGTTATACACAACAACTTGATACTGTTAAAATATTCTATGATGAGGATGTTACTCAGCAATTAGCATCTTCCGCTAAAAAGGCTTTATTACAAGGGGTTATCACTAAAGACTTAAAGAGAAATCAATATGCGAAGATTCAATTTGACTCATTAAAGTTGACTTGTAAAATACGTTTGAAAGGAGACTGGACAGATCATGTTAAGAATGATAAATGGTCGTTTCGTGTCAAGTTGGATTCTGGAAATATTTATAAAACGCGTAAGTTTTCTTTGCAGTTTCCTGAAACCAGAGGAGGAATAAATGAGTCAATTTTTCATGAAGTACTTTTAGCTGAAGGGATATTAACTACGTCATACAAATTTGTTCATTTATCTGTTAATGATGAATATTGGGGCATTTTTGCGTTTGAGGAACAGCCTGATGAATTATTATTAGAAAATAATAACAAATCTAAAGGACCAATATTAAAATTTGATGAAGATGGTTTTTGGGAATGTCAAATACAATCATTGAATGAAAGAGAGGCAAAGTGTGTTGAATATTCAATATTTGAATCAGCTAAAGTGAAACCGTTTAATAAAAAGAAAACATTTTCGGATTCAGTAGGCTTAAATAAATTTTTAACTGCTAGGAGTTGTCTTGAGAAGTGGCAATCTGGCACTGTAAATTTTGATAATTTGGATTTAAATAAATTCGCTAAATACTACGCATTGTGTGATTTGTTTGGGATGTATCATGGATTACAATGGCATAACCAACGATTTTATTTCAGAACAAAGGATAATAAAATAGAGCCTTTAGCATATGATTGCTACTCAAAGGACAATAAGCTAATAGGGAAGAAATTTTTAGGTTATTTTGATGAGCATTATAAAACCATTTATTTTAAAGAACAATGGTTTAATTATCAATTGTTTACTTCTGAAAAATTTCGTGAATTGTATATCCAATCACTTAATAAGTATATCGAAAAGAAATGGAATTTTAGTGCTTTTTCGGACTTTGAATTTGCAGAGAATCATTTTGATATTGAGAAAAGAATTGAAAATAGAAAAAAGGAAATTGCAATTCTTATATCATCAGAACATTTAAATCCAGTTTATTATGGATACAGTGAATGGAAAAAGGATCACCCGGAGGAAATAAAAAAGTATAAAACACCATACTCTGAGACTCCATTGAAGCACGTGGCAATAAGAGCAAGACAAGTTGATGATAGAATAGAAGTTAAAAATTATCATTTGCATCCTTTGGAAATTCTGGGATTCGGGACCAAGTCTTACTTTTCAGTTCCAATTCCGAAGACTAGAATTTCACCAAATGAGATTTTGCATTTTACAAAAGATTTTGCCAATCATATTTATTACAGAACGGAATTAGGAGATACTCTTAAATATGAAATTGAAAAAGCAGATCAAGTACTGGACAAATGCGATACTTTGAATTTGAATAATTTTCAAATCAAGGCTAATTATTATCTCATTATAGATCAAAAAATCAGTATAAATGGATTGATTATTATTCCGGAGAAGTGCACATTAGAAATTGATAATTCGACACTTGATTTCATTGAAGGAGGAAGGATAATCTCTTATGGAGAAGTGACAATACGCACAAGCTCACTGACTTCTTCTGACGGAAGGGGTAAAGGTGTCTTTGTATTGAATTCAAACCTTACAATTGAAGAATCTGTAATTTCCAACTTTGATTTATCATCTTATTCTTTAAATTGTCCGGTTATTTGTGATGGAGGAAAAGTTCATTTGTCAAAATTGAAAGTTCATGATATAAACTCGGAAGATGCAATAGATTTAATAAATAGTTCCTTTTTCATTGAAGACGTTAAAGTAGAAAATTGTGATGGGAATGGAATCGATATTGATTTTAGCGAAGGGAAAATTACCAATACAGTTATCAAGAAATGTTTGGGAGATGGGATTAACTTTTCTGGTTCGATTGGGATTCTAGAAAAAGTAGTCGTTTTATCATGCGAAGACAAAGGGGTAAGCATTGGTGAACGTTCAACAATTAGATTGATGGAAACACAGATTTCTGATTGTTCAACAGGTATTGCCATAAAGGATGAATCGACAGCCTATTTGGATGACAATGAAATTAAAAATTGTACATTAACTATTCATGGTTTTAAAGAGAAAAAACATTATAATTTTGGCGCAATAATTTATTTGGATAATAAATATAAATATAATGTTCTACTAGATACTACTTCCAAATGTTTTTAAAAAAAGACACATATAAAAATTGGGTATTATATGCGGTGCCTTTAATAATTTTTATAATCTTTAATTTCATTTTTGATTTCAATGGCCTGTATGGCCAAGATGGACATGAATACTTTCGCTACTCTAAGGAGGTTAAGATGTTTTTAACTCAAGGGACTTCGGTGGATAGAATGTATTGGCCTGTAGGCTTCCCTCTTGCTGGATCTTTGCTTAGTTTTACTGGATTTAGTGTGTTGTGGAGTCTCCGGATTGTATCATTATTTTCATTATTGGGAACTCTTTTTTATTCAAAAAAAATCATCCAAATTTTATTTAATAAAGATGGCAGCTTGCTTTTGATTTTAGGCGCTGCAACTCAAGTTTATTTTGTTAGAGGAGGTTTTTTGATAATGAGTGACATGTTATGCACTTTTTTTATCACTTTATTATTCTATAAATACCTAAGTTATATTCGATCACAAAAATTGAGCACTCTTTTTTTAATTGGATTAATCGCTTGCTTTGCTTTTTTCACGAGATATGCGAGTATACCATTATTGATTCTACCGGTAGCACATTCATTGTTTGTTTTTCTAAGAGGTTTAAGAGTAGGGTTCCAAGTTCTCCTGGGAATATTTTTTACTGGAGCTTTAATTGGTCTGTTCTACAGTAATAATCAGTTGATTTCCCTTTCAGAAGAGATAATAAATCAATGGAGTTTTAGTAATTTTTATAATCGAGTTATAACTACTGAAAATGGTATCAATACTAATATGGTACCTAATGGAATGTACGCTTTTGGAAATTTTTTTCATGTAGGTTTTTTGTCATTTGGAGTTTTATTGATACCTTTTTATCGTAAGCCTAATGTTTCTTGTAAGTTTCTCATAGCGTGTATCGTTTTATACATCTTATTTTTAGCGGGTATTGAAACACAGAATTACCGATTTTTGATGTTAGCTCACCCGTTAGTTCTCATAGTTTTGTTTCCGTTTTTTGATGCTCTCATTAAATGGCTAAAGTCGAAAAAACTAGCTTCAATTTTTATAATGGCTACGTTACTTTTTAATGGAGCCTTTTTCTTCTATTCTTTTAACAAAACATATCGCGTTCATACCTTAGAAAGAAAAATAATTAATGCCATTATTGAGTTAAAAACAGAAGCGCCTATTTATTGTTTCTACATAGACCAGGCTTTTCCATCCTACGATTTGAATAATGAAAGGCGTAATTTTTATTACAAAGAATATGATAATTTTGAACAAGGCGCGCTTGTCATTTTTAATGAGGATAAATTCTTTGAACAATGGAAAGGTCATAGTGTTATGAATAACTGGAATAGACTGATTATTCAAAATGAACTTGATACATTGGTTAGACTTCCTCAAAACTGGACAATTTATCGCATCAAATAGAAACATAGCAATTATAACTCCTGGATTCGCTTCAGATGAGCAGGATACGAGTTGTATTCCGGCATTACAGCTTTACGTGAAAGAATTACAAATGAGAGGAAAAAAGGTTACTGTATTTGCTCTGCATTATCCTTTCAAAAAAGAAATTTACAACTGGCATGGCGCTCGAGTAATACCTCTTAATGGCAAGAATAATAGACTAAAAAGGGAGCTGCTTCTTCCTCTTAAATTGATGAGGTGTTTTTCAAAAGTGCACAAAGAAACTCCTGTTGATTTGATTCATTCTTTTTGGCTTAATGAGTCAACGATAATGGCACAAAGAATAGCTAAAAAGTATGAGATTCCCATTGTGGCATCAGCCCAAGGTCAGGATGCTTTGCCTTCCAATAGACATTTAGCTAGAATTAAGAAATTGACTATTCCCGTAGTAGGAATGTCTAAAATCCAAACAGAATATTTATTGAAAAATGGACTTAATCAGGCACAAACAATTACATGGGGTATTCAGCCTATTGAAATGCTTCCTAAAAAATGGGATTTAATTTGCGTTGGGAACTTAATTCCAATTAAAAAGCAGAATTATTTTATTGAACTTTGTAAAAATCTTAAAATGCAAGGTGTTTCCTTTAGAGCTCAAATAGTTGGAAGTGGACCAGAGGAACAGAGCCTATTAGAACAAATTAAAAGAAACTCTTTAGATCACGAAGTCAGATTAGTAGGGCAACTATCTTATGAGGAAACTTTAATGACAATTAGTCAAACTAAAGTTTTGATTCACCCTTCACAATATGAAGGTTTTGGGATGGTGTTGATCGAAGCTTTGGCAAGTGGTACGCATGTGCTATCTTCTCCCGTGGGCTTTTCAGCGCATTCCAAAGACGTGACTCATTTGACATTTGATTTAGATAAAGACACAAAGGAGTTAAAGAGGTTATTACATTTAGATGTTCCTGACCCTATTGTTTATCACATAAATGATACGGTTGATAAATATGAAGAGATTTATACAAACTTATGAATGCGAATCCATGGAAATGGAGATCTTTTAGTGTTTAACTTTTGCAACCACTTATTGGGTGTGTACATCAACTCAAAATGAATTGGAAGATCACTCCAAGGAAGATGTTTATAATATGAATTTGCTTTTTCGACTCCAATTTTTGAGAAATAACTCAAGGATCTGTTTTTAGCGCCTTCGATTTTGTCTTTATCATAAAATGGCGTATCGAGTATATGAATTTCACCATGACTGGTTAGACATCTATTAAGTTGTTTCCAGAATTCAGGAGTCAAATCGAAGTATTGCATACTTGCATTAAACACAATACAGTCGAACGTATTATCCGGTAGTTTACTCCAGTCTGTCGAACAAATAAAATCGATATTTCTTGAGGGAAAACAACGAGCAGCTTGCTCTAATTCTTCTCGTCCAACATCTAGTGCAAAAACGTGTGTGCAATGAGAAGCAATTATATTGGAAAACCATCCATTTCCGCAGCCAATCTCAAGTACATTGCCTGTCTTTTTTTCTTTTATATATTGAGAGAATCGATGAGTTGTCGATTTCCGTTTTTCCCATTCATTGTTATGTGGATGTTTCTTGGCTAAATGAGGTAATAATAAAACCGTTTCATCCGTATGCATTCTACTCTCTAAAGACCTAACAGCGTTATATAGACCTTCAAACTCGCTCGAAGGTGGAGTTAAATAATAGACGCCATTCTCATTATTGACTAGCCAATCGTTCATTATTTATTTATTTTCATCAAGCTAAGGGCCAATTTACTTTTTACAGCGTCTTTAATTGATCCAAATCGTTTTGCTTTCCATCCATTCACTAAATAGCGAATGGCATTGTCATAATAGGTATCAGAATAGGGTAATTCGAAGGTTATATCTCTATCTGTCGATTCGTTCCAATCAAGATTGCCTATAAAGTCCTTTTCAACTTCGTTGTACAATCCAGTTCCTTTTATTGGATAGGCTTTGGTAATGGTTAAGTAATCTGGGCAACATTTCTTAATATGATCCATTGTGGCTAAAATATCTTCATGTTTTTCATCAGGATAGCCAACCATTATAAATGTTCCAGCTTCAATGCCAAACGCTCGTGTTTTTTGAATCATTTCCTGCACCACTTCTAAAGAAACTCTTCTATCCATTTTATCAATGATTTTCTGAGAACCGCTTTCTGCTCCAATCCAAATGCGAAAACAACCCATCTCTTTTAATTGTGTCAAAATTTGATCATTTAATCGCTCGGCACGGGTAATAATCTCAAATGGAATCACCAAATTGTTTTTCTTGAACTCTAGATGTAATTCGTTAATCCATTTGTGACTAACAGTAAATACATCATCAACAAACCACAATGCTTCAGCTGCAAATTCCTTTTGCAAATAAAGAATTTCTTCGACGACTCTTACCGGAGGATTTCGCCGATAACTTTGGCCATATACAGCAGTACTGCACCATTTACATGTATATGGACATCCTCTTTGAGTGCTAATATTCAACGTTCGTTTTCCATGGTGTTCTTTCCAAGTACTTAAATACTTTTCGATTGGAATTGAATCTCGATCAGGAAAAGGAAGCGTATTTAACTCCTTTATTTTGGTACGTGCTTCGTTTTGAATAATTTCATTGTCCTTCTTAAAAGCAATTCCTTGAATACTACTAATAGGCTGCTTGAGCGACAATTGTTCAGTTAATTCATATAACGTTTGCTCACCTTCACCACTAATTGCGTAATTAAACCCAGCGTTTAAGTAGTTATCTATATTATAAGTTACATCAGGACCCCCGACACAAGTTATTATGTTAGGGTACTCTTTCTGAGTGTATTGGAGCAACTCTAAAACATTTAACTTCGTCACCAAGTTTGCGTAAAAAGCAATTATATCAGGTGCTTCATCTTTAATTTTTTGCTTCCATTCTTTTTTGCTTATAAATGTGTTGTCTACTAGAACTACATTTTGCTTTTTAGTTTTTAAATATGCGCTGACATATAACATACCTAAAGGAGGGTAGGGACGCATGATTTCTTGCTCTTTTTCGTCTTCTTTTAAGAAATAGCCGTGTGTTAATAACACTTTCATAGGGCAGCCTTTTTAGAATCAGATTTTACTAAAGATACAAAATAGTGATCAGCATAATTACTCAAAGAACCAAACGGAATTAATCGGTCTAGCACTTTTAATATTTCTAAAAGAAATTGTTTCCCTTTAAAAAAAGGAGCCAAGTATGAAGGTGGCACAAATAATCCTATTGGTGCAATTCTTTGGTTCTTATAATCGTGTCCAGCCAATTGATTTAATTCTCTAGGGGAGTAATACCACGTAGCAATGTTTTCTCCGTCTACATAAACGTCTAAACTCGATGTTGTATTTCTGCGGTTTACATTCTTTTTTTGACCTTTTAATCTTTGATAAAACCGATCCCAAATACACTTTTTGCCCATGATTACCATTATCAGTCTTCCTCCATCATTTAACCGCTTGTTCGCATTAGTAAAAAAATCTTTAATTTCCTGAGGAGACAAACAATTCAGTCCCCCAAAATTCGAGAATATAATATCGTATTTGGTAGACAGGTTATTTAATTTGCGAGCGTCTAACACTTCAAAAGAGAGGGTCGGATACTTAGATTTGGCTAATGATACCATTTGAGGAGAAATGTCAGTAGAAAGAACTTGACTATGATTCTGAGACCATCGAAACGCATCGTCACCAGTACCACAATTTATTTCTAATATAGAAGGGCATTCACTTTTATCTATCACGGATTGAATATTTCTCCAAACTTGAGCACGTTGAGCCAGACCAATTCCAGTTTGAGAAAACTGAAGGTCATACGTCTTAGCTGCATGGTCGAAGTCCGCAGAGTCCATTATCAAAATTTAGGTTTTAAAATCATAGAGACCATTAAGTTATATGGGATCAATGCCACATATCGCCAAGATATCCTTGTATTTGGAGATTTAATTTTTCTGATTCCTTGTCTAAAACGAAACAAATGATGAGTATGTCGCTGCAGATTTTTATAAAATTTTGAAGAATATTCTCCTTCAAACATTAAATCTAAATCATCAGAATCCTTCCAATTTGATTTATTGACCATTTGCTCTTTCACTTTTTCAAAGAAAGGAGTCCCGGGTAAGGGATAGGAAACGGATATACCAATGTCATCTGGTGTATTATCTTTAACCATGGATAGAGTTGCATTAATATCTGCTTTATTCTCTCCTAAATAGCCAAATTGTAAAAAGTAGGCAACACGTATTCCTTTTTTCTGAAGTAATTGAGTGCTTTCTTTAATTTGGGAAAGAGTAATTCCTTTGTCCATAGCATCCAATATTTTTTGCGAGCCGCTTTCTGCTCCCAACCAGGCCTCTTCAAGTCCTGACTCAGCCAATTCATCTATTGTATTGTCCTTCATCATTAAATCAGCTCGACTTTGAATCTTATAATGGATGGAAAGGTTTTTGTCTTTTAATAATTGATTAAACTCTGTTACCCATCCTGGTTTAAGGCCGAAAATATCATCGGTCATCCAGAAATACTTTGTGTCGAAATGGTCAGATAAAAACTGAATTTCTTCCACGACACGTTTTGGTGAACGAGAATTATATCGATTTCCATAAATGGGTTTAGCACACCAATTACATTTAAAAGGACAGCCCCTTGTTGTACTTATATTCAAAGAAAAGGGGGATTTACCTTTACCCCAAATAGCTTTATAACTGGCGATATCAATAGATTCCCAGTCTGCGGTAGGTAAGCTATCTAGTTCTTTTAATTTCAAACGTTTATCAGTTTTGATAACCTGATTTGTTTTTAGATAACTTATGCCTCCAATTTCAGAAAATCTCTTCCCTTCACTAATGCAATCTAATGATTCGAGTAAAGCCATTTCACCTTCTCCTTCTAGAACGATATCAGCTCCTTTGTCATGATACATTTCGTAATGATCGGTAGAATCAGAACTTGACACAATTACCTTTGCACCAATTGTCTTTGCCGCTGCAATAAGCTCAAAACATGCATGACGCATATTAGTTAAGCACATTTTTGTGAGATAATTAAAACCATCATCATAAATGACAACTACATCAGCTTCTGAATTAATGATTTTTTTTTCTCCTAAAGCTGGAGAGGAGTCTAAAGCTACGTCATAAAATTCAGTATTATAGTTTTGTTCTTTCAAAGCTGCTAAAGCTGTAATCGTACCAAGAGGAGGGAAAGGGGTTTTGTTTTTCCACTGTTTTGGATCTAGCTGATAAAAATAACTATGCGTTACAAAGACTTTCATAATGATACATTTTGTTTTTCAAGTTCATCAATATGTTCCTTTTTAAAGGCAGTTATTAGTTCTTCGTGTTTTACTAATATTTTATTTTGAAAATCACTAGGATGATGTTTTGAAACGTACTTACGTGTTTTCATAGTTAAATCAAATTTCTTTGAATCAAAAGTTCCAAATTTCTTTTGCCATCGATTAAACGTCATCCTCATAAATTTATCATCCATCCATTCTCCAAATTTTCCTTTGAGGCTCCCAGTAATTAGTTTACTCAAAATAGGTTTTCGTAATGAAGTTATATTTTCTTCACCATCATACTGATGACATAGATAACTTTCAATCCATTCATTTTCAGAATAAAACAGTTGCATGATTTCCCCTGAGGCAGGTATTAAAGTTGCTATTTCCATAGCAGTAAACCTATTCTTTTCTTCTATTTCTAAATTATCAGTATCGATAAAATAATTAACACAGAAAAATTTTCTAGAATTCAATAGAAACACTTTCTTGTAAAGAATCAAAAGAGTGCGTGCTACCCATAATCTATTGGGTTTAGTAATGATAAAAAAATCAAAATCAGCATCATCATGTAAGACACCTTTGGATAACGAGCCTGAAATACCAACACCTTCTACAAAAGGAAACTTATGAATAAAGCGCGCTATTTTTTTTGCCTTAGGCATCATTTTATCGGCGCTGTCATTCCCCTTTAGCCTTTTATTTATTTTTTCACCTTCTTCAAACACATAGTAATAATCATCTTTACTTTTAATAACATTACCATTTACAAGTTCATCGAACGCTTGTTCTAAATCTTTTGATGTTGTTTTATGTGGAGAGTAATTTTCAATTTCCTCTTTTTTTAAAGGGTGACTAAAGACTTCCGCATAGAGAAGGTTGATAATGATTTCTTTTTTCAACTTATCTCCTGGCATAATTATTAACGGTTCAAGGAATTTTACTTTACTAAATTAAGCAATCTTTTTAATCCTACATTTTTTAAATTAGATTGATTTTCAAAACATTTATTCTTTCAAGGAAGACGAACTAAGATCAATTCTTGTTCACCAGTACTGAATTATCTATAATGCGCCAGTTTTGATTGTCAGAAAAATTATTGAGATAGAAATCAATTGATGGTTTTCTATCAATTATGAAGCGAATGTCATGCTTTCACTCAAAAGTTCTACAATTTGTAACATACTAATACTACTACTACTACTACTACTACTACTATGTTAATAATTTCAATGATACATCAAACTAAATGTTATATTTAAAAACCGACAAGAAAGTATAATTGTATTTTTATTAAATATTTATCAATAAAAAAAAAGCCTGTCAATTGTGACAGGCTTTTAAGTAAATAAGTTTAAAGTAGTCTATTAAACTACTTTAACGTTTATTGCACTGCTTCCTTTAGGACCTTCTTCTACATCGTAGCTTACTTTGTCACCTTCGTTGATTTCATCGATTAGACCATTTGCGTGAACAAACACGTCCTTGTCTCCTGCTTCTGGTGCGATAAATCCGAACCCTTTAGCATTATTGAAAAATTTTACTGTTCCGTTACCCATAACTCTTATTATATAAATTTGAAATGCAAATATACTATTTTTTCATGAAAATACATAATATCTGTTTATTCAACTTTATTTAGTCGAAGAAATTTATTATTTCCAAGTTCAATTATAAGCGAGAAAAGTCTACTTATTCTTTACAAAAATCAATTTGTGTTTGCTCTTTGTATTTTCTCTTTGCTCTAGTTCAAACTTACCAATGGATTTAATTAAAGGAGTTAATTTTTCAAATCCGTAATTTCTTGAATCAAAATTAGGCTGTTTTTTTTGAAGTAAACTTCCAACATCTCCAAGAAAAGCCCATCCATCTTCATCGGATAGATCAGAAATAGTAGTAGATATTAGTGTAATAACGTTGGGCGTAATTTTATCTATACTTTCTTTTGTTTTTTCTTTTTGATTAACACTCTCTTTCTTTTCAGTTTGCTTTCGAAGAATTTCGATATAAATGAATTTATCGCACGCAACAATAAATGGTGTTGGTGTTTTTTTCTCTCCAATCCCAATAACCTGCATGCCTGCTTCTCTTAATCGAGTAGCTAGTTTTGTAAAATCACTATCGCTTGAAACCAGGCAGAATCCATTTACTTTTTCAGAATAAAGGATGTCCATGGCATCAATAATCATTGCTGAGTCTGTAGCATTTTTACCTGTCGTATATGCGTATTGTTGAATTGGGGTAATTGCATTTTGAAGCAAAAGGTTTTTCCATTTTGACAAATGTGGATTCGTCCAATCGCCATAAATTCTTTTAATTGTTGGGTTTCCGTATTTTGCTATTTCTTCCATCATTTCTTTTACATGAGCAGAAGGTATATTGTCTCCGTCTATAAGTACGGCTAAATTTAAATTCATATTATTTGTTGTATTGCTTCATTTTAATAATGAAACAGTTTGTTTTTTATGCTAATTGCATATAACGTTACTATTTTTCGTCGATGCGTTTGATTAAAGGTAATTTTATTTGTGAGAATAATTGTATGATTTTGAATGATTTATCATTCGAAGCGAGAATTAACAGGGGAGTGTAGGTGATTTTGAATAGTGTTTAATCTTCAAATTTAGTATAATTAATGGTAAGACATTTAATAATCCTTATATAGTGTTGTTCTCTGTTTCAATCTTTGCTCTAGTGTAGTATTGTAAAATTTTTGTCAAAATAGTTTTAACCTCTTCAGTAGATTTTGAATGTATAACGTTAAATGGAATCTCCCAGTTTTGGAGTTTAATTATTTGAATTTTAAATTCTCCTTTGTTTGAAATAATATCTCCATACCATCCTAAATCGATTATCAAGTCATCTTCTGGGAATGAACATTGAAGTAAATCTTCGTTTAAATATTTTGAACTATCTATCTTATTGAACGCATTAACAGGGTCATAATTGTAGAAGTCATTATTAATGACTTTACAATCCTTCGGGAAGTTTATTTTTTGAATTTTAATCATTTATTATAGAGTTAGAAAATGATTTTTAATTAATATAAATTAAAAATAATTGAATATGTCGGCTATTTATTCAATAATTTATCGGCAATTTTCTGAGCGTCTAGACAGTATTTATCATTACCCTGTAATTTCCATTCACCCGTTTTTTCAATGTAAAACTTAACTGTTTTTTCTACAACTTCTAAATAACCACCGTAAGCAGTTAACATGTTTTGCACCTCTTCAATATACTCATCCCTGCTTAATTTATCCATTGTTACTAAATCCCACAGTCTATTCATTCGTTTAGATTTCTCTTTGTAAATCGGATTTTTCGTTTTATAGGCCATTAAAAAAAGCGAAAGTGCCTTCGCTTCAGGTGTAGGTTTTTCTATGTTTTTTTTCATGCTCTTTTTTGTATATCAAAATATAGGATAAAAGTAGTTTAATATTATCAATCAAATCTTACTTCATCCCTTTTTTCGTATGACAGCCATTAGTTAGTCTATGAATAAAATCAATATTTACTTTTCATCGCAGTAAATAGTTTAAATATTCTATAATTCTTTTAATTTTAAGGTAATCTCATCTCAGAGGTGGTCTATAAAATTAAAAAGGATGTCCAAAAAGACTTTAATAATTCAAGGTGGAGGCTTTAGAACTGGTTTCACAGCTGGAGTTTTAGATGCTTTTATTGCAATGAACTATAATCCATTTGATTCTTATGTCGTTGTTTCTGGAGGCGCAATTGCAGTATCCTATTTTTTGGGTGGGCAATATGGTAAATGTTTTGATGCAATGTGCTTGTTAGCAGAAGACAAAGACTTCATGAGCTATTATCGCATGTTTGATGAAAACGGTGTAATGGACGTCGATTATTTTAAGCAAGTAGCTGAAACACTTATTCCATTTGAAATGGAAAAAGCTATGCAAGAATTGAAGAATAAAGAATTATCCGTTGTAATGACAAATAAAGTAACTGGAGATGCCGAATATTATAATCCGAATAGAAAAACTTGGCTAGATTCAATCATCGCATCTTGCACCTTGCCTTTTGTTACCAAAGGTAGTCATCAATTTAATGGAAAGGAATATATGGATGGTGGATGGAGTGACCCATTACCTATTAAATGGGCCGTTGAGAATGGAGGAACAGATATCACAATTATCAGAACCAGTCCCCCTGATTTGAAAGTTGCACAATCATGGACGGATTATTTTGGAACATATGCTTTTCGAACAAATCTAAAATTACAGTCCTGCTTCGAGAACAATCACAAGAAATACAACCAAGCGATTGACTTTATCAATTCGAAACATAAAAACATAACCATTAAACAGATAGCTCCTGATTCGCCCTTGATGGCCGGGACTTATTCAAACTCTGCAGATGTGATAAGTAAGGATTATCGATATGGGGTTCAGAAAGGCTTAGATTTTATATATCAATTGCAGTCAGCTTAGAAGCAGTTCAAACAACACTTAATTTTAATATTACTTCTAAAAAACATTAAGGTTGTTAGGCTTAGGTATTTTATCCCAAACGGTTTCATTAAACTTTCAAAGCCAGCAATTAAATTAATTCAATATCTTCGTTGTACAATTATAAGAATAATGATACACGGAACACACAATGCTGAGGCAGACGTAAGAAACGCTAATATTAAAATCTTTATCAATGGAGAGTTATTACATCGAGATGATGCCAAAATTTCTGTTTTTGATAGCGGTTATTTAGTTGGTGATGGCATTTGGGAAGCTCTCCGTTTACACAACGATAAATTAGTTTTCTTGGATTTACATCTCAACAGAATGTGGGAAGCTTCAGCCGCTGTGGGAATGAAACTTCCTTTCACAAAAGAAGAACTCACCAAAAATATTTGGGAAACGATCCATGCTAACGATATGCACGACAATGTTCACGTAAGAACAATGATTACTCGAGGAATTAAAAAAACACCATCTCAAGATCCCCGTTTAACAATATCTGGACCTAATGTGGTCATCATAGCAGAACACAAAAAAGCATCTACCAAAAGTCAAGAAAAAGGCATTACGTTATTTACTTCCACCATCAGAAGAGGATCCCCCGATTATTTAGACCCTCGCTTAAATTGCCATAGTAAATTACATGAAGTACAAGCCTTATTTCAAGCGATTGAAGCAGGTGCAGATGAAGCATTAATGCTCGATGCGAACGGATTTGTTTCTACTTGTAATGCTACTAATTTCTTTATTATCAGAAACAACGAAGTTTGGACTTCAACAGGTCAGTACTGCATGAATGGAATTACTAGAGCCAAAGTGATTGAAGCTTGCGAAAAAAACAACATTATATGCAGGCAAAAAGACTTCTCACTATTTGATGTTTACGGATCAGATGAAGCTTTTGTAACAGGAACATTTGGTGGCTTAACACCTGTTACTAAAATTGATGGAAGAGTAATTGGAAAGGGAAAATATGGCGATTTCACTCGGAAATTAAGTGGTTTATACCATGATTTAG
>CAJQQA010000234.1 GCA_905480355.1 uncultured Flavobacteriales bacterium
CATTGTCAATTCTTGTGCTCAAGAACCCATGAATCATGTGGCTCAAATTCAAGAAAAACAAATTTTAACATCTAAAATTGACCCAGGGGGCAAGACAATATCCACACGGTTTTTTCCACCAAAAAGTTATTTTCAAAAAAAAACACCAAAAAACTCTTATCGTCACTATTTACAAAACCTCCCGCTAAAGCCATTTGGGGAATATGTTACTTATTTCAATGGTCAGAAAAAAAATGGAAACGGCGTTTATATTTCTGTAATTGATTTAAGCATTGGAAAAAGAGATCTTCACCAATGTGCAGATGCCGTAATGCGATTAAGGGCTGAATTTTTATGGAATGAGAAACGCTACAGTGAAATCCATTTTAACTTCACCAACGGATTTAGAGTTAACTATTCAGAATGGATGAAAGGTCGACGAATTATTGTAAAAGGCAATAAAACATATTGGTCAAACCGAAAAGCGCCATCTAACACGTACAATGACTTCTGGAAGTACTTGGAAATCATTTTTAGCTATGCAGGTACGCTCTCTCTAGAAAAAGAACTTGTGCATCAACCGATTGATTCTTTATCGATTGGAGATGTTTTTATTCAAGGTGGTTCTCCAGGTCACGCTATAGTAGTAGTAAATACAGCAAGAAATGAAAAAGGTGAAAAACTCTTTTTACTGGCACAAAGTTACATGCCAGCACAAGAATTACAGTTACTCATCAACCCTAGAGAGAAGGAGCTGAGTCCGTGGTATTCCCTTCGAGATTTACAAAGACTTGAAACTCCAGAATGGACCTTTAATAGTACTGATTTAAAACGGTTTGAGTAAAATAAACATTTAAGTTCGTTGGAAGTAACCGTACTAAAAACAATATTTTTGTAGCGAATTATTAGTACATTTACAATAAACATGAATAAGATAGTAAAAAGAATAGCTCTAATAGCTCTAAGTATCATTAGCTTTAGTGGTCAATCGCAAATGATTGCTTTAAAAGGAGGATTAAACCTCTCTAATATCAATAATTCTAGTGTTTTTGGGGGGGTAGAGACTAGTGTAACACCTGGTTTTCATTTGGGAACTACTTTTGATATTCCTCTAAACGAAATGTTTGCCATAGAAACTGGTCTTTTTGCAACAACTAAAGGGTATCAAATCAAAGAAAGTTTTTTTGGTCTTGAAATTAAATCAACGACAAACATTTTAAATTTAGAAATGCCATTATCCTTCAAAGTAATGTTCCCACTAGGTGATAATGTAGAACTTTACGCAAATGCCGGAGGTTACATTGGTGTGGCACTTGTTGGTGTTAACCGATTGACGTTAGAAGGATTCGGGGAGAGCGAATCTGACGAGGAAAAAATCATTTTTGAAGAAGATGAATATGGATATAGAGATTATAAGCGATTGGATTACGGTTTGACTTTTGGATTTGGCACAGAAATTAAAGGGTTTATTCTTGGTGCATCATACGATTTAGGACTGGCAAATATTTCTGCTGACGACTTAACTACAATTCAAAATCGCGTAATTAAAATTACACTTGGATACCGATTTGGTTGGGATAATTAAACAGAAAAACACTAATAATTCAAACGCCATTTCGTGTAAACGTTATGGCGTTTTTTATTGAAGCTCTTCTTTCAGGTACCTCGCAGTATGTGACCGTTCAGTATATTTCTTAACGATCTGTTCCGGTGTACCTTCGCAAACAATCTTACCACCATATTTCCCGCCTTCGGGGCCAATATCGACGACATTATCCGCTACTTTAACAATGTCCAAATTATGTTCTATGACAAGAACGGTGTTACCCTCGTCAACTAGTCTTTGGAGTACTCCAAGCAACATTTTTATACCTTCAACAGGATTGCATTTTGAAGATATAAAAATGCAATCCTGTTGAAGGTTCATCAAGAATGTACATGGTATTCCCAGTGCTTTTCTTTGACAATTCAGCTGATAGTTTAATTCTCTGCGCCTCACCGCCCGATAATGTTGTCGAAGGCTGTCCCAATTTAACATAACCAAGCCCAACAGAAACTAAGGTCGATAATATTCGATGCACTTTTGGGATTTTCTCAAAAAATGGCGCAGCTGTATCAATTGTCATTTCTAAAACATCACTAATCGATTTTCCTTTGTATCTGATTTCTAAAGTTTCTCTATTGTAACGACGTCCATTACATTCTTCACATTCGACTAAAACATCTGGCAAAAAGTTCATTTCTACCACCTTCATTCCTCCACCTTTGCAGGTTTCACATCTACCCCCAACTACGTTAAACGAAAAACGACCTGGTTTATAACCACGGATTTGAGCTTCTGGTAAGCTTGCGAAAATAGCACGCATTTCATCAAAGAGTTTCGTGTAAGTTGCAGGGTTTGATCGAGGTGTTCTTCCGATCGGACTTTGGTCAATTTCTATTACTTTATCCAAATTACCTATGCCTGTAATTGATTTATACGGTAATGGCTTTTTCACACCGCGGTAGATTTCTTTCAATAAAATTGGGTACAGTGTCTGGTTGATCAATGACGATTTCCCACTTCCTGAAACACCCGTAACGCAAGTGAATGTTCCTAAAGGAATCGTTAAATTAACATTCTGTAAATTTCTTCCTGTCGCTCCTTTTAATATCAATTTTTTCCCATTTCCCTTTCTTCTATTCTTTGGGATTTCAATTGACTTTACTCCGGTCAAATACTGATTCGTTAATGAATTCTCATTCTGTAATTCTCCAATTGCTGAAGCATTTACAATTTCACCACCATTTCTTCCAGCACCAGGTCCTAAATCAACAACAAAATCTGCAGCTTCAATCATTTCCTTGTCGTGTTCAACAACTATCACAGAATTACCAGCATCTCTAAGACGTTGTAAAGATTTTATCAGTCGAGAATTATCTCGTTGATGCAGCCCTATTGATGGTTCATCAAGAATGTACAAGACATTCATCAATTCAGAGCCTATTTGAGTTGCAAGTCTAATTCGTTGAGCTTCTCCTCCAGACAATGTTTTCGCAGACCTATGAATAGATAAATAAGTCAATCCAACTTCAACTATAAAACCAAGTCTCGCATTGATTTCTTTTAATATTTCTGTCGCTATTTTCTTTTCTTTAGCGTTTAATTTTTGCTCAAGCTCCTGAAACCAAACGGCCAAGTCCTCAATATCAGTCAACGCCAGCTCACCGATATTCTTTCCATCAATTTTGAAGAAATGGGCTTCCTTTTTAATCCGTGTGCCTTTGCAAACTGAACAGGTATTTTTATTCATGAAAGTTTGTGCCCATCGTTGTATTGCTGCAGAGCTTTCTTCCGAATGTCTGGAGATAAATGGAATGACCCCTTCAAAAACAACTTGATTACTTTTTCGAGATCGCTCTACATCTTCATTTCCATACAAAATAACTTTTATCACCTCTTCGCTAAAGTCTTGAATTGGTGTTGAAAGAGAAAAATCTTCTTGCGACAGATAAGCATCGAGTCGTTCAAAAATCCATGTTCGCTTGTATTCTCCAAGAGGAGCGATCCCTCCTTTTTTTATGGATTTAGTTCTGTCTGGAATAATTTTCTCCATGTCTACCTCAGCAACTTCTCCCAAACCACTGCAGTTCTTACATGATCCGTATGGGGAATTAAATGAAAATAGATTTGGCTCTGGCTCTGGATAACTAATCCCTGTGGTAGGACACATCAACGAACGACTAAAGTGACGAATTTCTCTTGTTTCAAAGTCCATAATCATCATAGATTTGTCACCGTGCTTCATTGCAGTAACGACGTCATCATAGATTCTCTTTTTGTCCTTCTCTGAAACCAACAGTCTATCAACTACGATTTCTATATCATGAATTTTATACCGATCCGTCTTTAAGTTTTTGGTGATTTCTGTCATTTCACCATCAATTCTAACTTTAGTAAACCCCATTTTCAGAACCTGAGCAAACAATTCACGGTAATGCCCTTTTCTCCCTCTAATTTTGGGTGCTAAAACAACAACTTTCTTTCCTGTATAGTTCTCAATGATTAAATCTACTATTTGATCGTCTGAATACTTAACCATTGCCTCGTCTGTATTATAAGAATAGGCAACACCAATTCTTGCAAATAGCAAACGCATAAAATCATAGATTTCGGTAATCGTTCCAACAGTTGACCGAGGTGAACGAGAAACAGTTTTTTGCTCTATCGAAATCACTGGACTCAAGCCATCGATTTTATCAACGTCTGGTCGTTCTAGACCTCCTAAGAACTGTCTGGCATACGCAGAAAATGTCTCAATATATCTGCGTTGACCCTCCGCGAAAATAGTGTCAAAAGCCAAAGATGATTTTCCACTACCACTTAAACCTGTAAAAACGACGAGTTCATTTCTTGGAATCTTAATGTCTATGTTTTTAAGATTATGCACGCGCGCACCATAGACCTCGATGTACTTTTTTTTAGGCATCCTTTGGTAATCGAATTATGTATTTTCTACTTCTAAATGTCAACTTTTCTCCTAAAATCCAAGGATTTAATAATTTCAACATTCTAAAATTAGAACCATGCTCAATTGCCCATTTAGCTAAATTTGGAATGGATTGGTCAACTTCAATAGATTTTGTCAAAACAGGATTATACAATTGATTTTCACTCAGGTGGAATCCGTATTTCTCGGGATTCTCCATGACAATTTTTAGTGCAATAATTCTAAAAACGTATCGACTGGTTTCAGTATTCAAATGCAAATCAAAATATTTATCTACGTTCTGTGATTCCAAGTCTCTTGATATGCCACCCATTCCACGATTATATGAGGCAGCCGTCAACAACCAATCATTAAATTTTTTTTGCGCCTGACTGAGATATTTACAAGCAGCCTCAGTGCTTTTTATAACATTATACCTTTCATCTACCTCAGGATTCACAATCAATCCATATTCTTTTGCTGTAAATGGCATAAATTGCCAGAACCCTTTTGCTCCAGAACGACTAGTGACTTGTTCCAATCCGCTTTCTGCAACACACAAATACTTGAAATCTTCAGGGATGTTATGTGCCTTCAGCGAATTTACTATTTCAGGAAAATAACGATTTGCTCTTTTTAAATACTGAAAAGTAGCACTGTGGCGATAAGTGTTCACTATAATTTCTTTATCCAAACGCTCACGAATGTCGAAATTATCAAATTTAAGCATCACTCCACAAAATTCAATGGAGTCTGGCAACTCTGGAAGTTTAAAGATTAGTTCAATAGCTTCCTCCTCTTTATCAGGATTGCTTGCTAATTTAATTTCTCCTGAACACGAGGTGAAAGGCAAGGCTAACAATAAAAAAACAATAAGCGGTATGACTTGTTTTATTCGCATACTACGAAAATACGAAATAAGCTCAATTACTTATTTTTAGGAGCGGGATATTTAATTGTATTCTTGTAGAGTAATCCAAATACAACCAATGGGTAAAGCACGAAAAATGGAATTGGAGTATATATTTTCAGGGAGATTAAATTCACCATTACTAAAGCCATTAACGAGGATAAAAATCCAATTAAAACAAAAACAAGCCACACTTTTTTATCAGAAAACCCTGCATATACTAGATGATGTGTTGTATGATCTTTTCCTCCTAACATTGGAGATTGTCTTTTTTTCAAACGATTAATTATCACCGTTAGAGTATCCACTGCAGCTGGTGTAAATGCAACAAGAACCACGGACAGTCCTAACCAAGATGGGTGTTCAAATACCATATCAGAAGAACCAATATTCCATAAAAATCTAACCGAGAAAAAAGCAACAAATAGTCCAATAAACTGTGAACCAGCATCCCCCATAAATAACTTCGACGGATAAATATTCATGGCTAAAAATCCAAAAACAGCTCCTAATACAGATGACATTATTAATATCCAAATATTAATATTGAAAGGGAAAATAATCCAGCTTGAAAAAATACAAGTAAGTAGAATACAAAAGACGGTTGTTCCGGTTATCCCATCCATATTATCAAGCATATTTAGGGAATTCATTATTACGACAACCCAAAGAACAGTCAATGTAGCATCTAACTCCCAAATATTGAAGAAGTCAATCATCGTATTGGTCAGCACCAATAAAACCCCACAAAGAATCTGAATGAATAATTTAAAATAAGGCCGCGTATTATATGCATCATCAGCTAATCCCATCATAAAAGCCAACGAACCCGCAACAAACAATCCGATGTATTGTGTGTTTTGAAAAACATTAGGAGCGTCCCTATAAATGATAGAATACAAGATTGCAATAAACACAAAAACGATAAAAAAGCTAACTCCGCCTAGGGAAGGTTTGGATTCATTACTCCAACGAATAATGACATCATTTTTATTTCTAATACCTAAAGAACGAGAAAACCTCAACAATAAAACATTTATAGAATATGCTATGATTACTCCGCCAATGAAGAATGTAAGAAGTTGAATTAATTTTAAATGCATGCAGTAGTCTTTAAGTGGTATTAAAACCAAAAAACGAAGTTACTAAATCCTACTCCTACTTTTATCTTTTTTTGATAATAAAGAATCATTTGCGCAGCAATTTACACCTAAGTCACTGTAGTTCAATAATATATAACCTTAACTTTCTAAAACATAAACATTCCTATACTTGTAAGAAAATAGTGTTATTTCTTATGTTTCTGCGAAGCAGGGAGTGAATCCAGAAGGAATACATAATTGCAGATTGTTTTCAGCACTCAATTCTACTTGAGAAATGTTGACTCTATGTCTTTTGATTTTTGCGCATATCGAGTACTTTCCCTTGAATTACACGAAACAATTTTTCCTTAATCGAATGATGGGTTAATTATAAATTTTCCGATTGAGACTTTCAAAAACATGACCTCGTTTGTAACCAAAAAAAATTAGTTAAAATAGTGGGGAAACTTCAATTGGTCTTCTAATTATCACCATTTCGTTTAAAAATTCTACGGTACCATTTCTTTTGACGTGCAGCTTCTTTAAACACTTTGGTCTCCTCTTCCATATACCCGTTGCCATAATTACTTCCATAGCCATAACCGTAACCATAGCCATAAGCCGTCGATTTTGTTACTTGTATACCATTTAAAATTACATTCAAGCTCTTTAATTGTTGTACTTCGAAGAGCTCTTTAACTCTATCTGTGAAGCTACGTTTTGAAAAGTGGGATTTAAACACATATATAGGAATGTCTGCCTCTGTCATGTTTCTTACCCCATCTGAAACTAACCCCACTGGTGGATTATCAATAACAATAACATCATACCTCAATTTTAAATCATTTATTACTTGTTTAAATTGTTGACTTAATAATAATTCAGATGGATTGGGAGGTGTTGGACCAGCTGTAATAAAATCAAAGTTTTCCAGTTCTGATTTATGGATACACTCATCAAGTGTAGCCTGCTCAACAATAAGTGAACTCATTCCATTGACATTCTCGACGTTTAAACCCAGGTGAATTTTTGGCTTTCTTAAATCCAAATCAAGTAAGACTGTTTTTTTTCCAGACATAGCGATTATTCCAGCCAAATTAAGCGCTACAAAAGTCTTTCCTTCTCCTGAAATTGAAGATGAAATTGCGATTGTTTTATAATTGGGATGAATATAACTTAAATTAGTACGGATCTTTCTCATTGATTCCGCCATTGATGATTTAGGTGCCTCCGCGACGATTAACTGTGAATATTCCATACTGTACTTAAACAAAGGTACACCACCTAAAACAGATGCTTTTTCCGGCAATATATTTACAAGATCTTCTAATAAATTAATTTCATTGAACGTAAGGTATTTAAGAAGCATCACTCCAAGTCCAAGCAAAAGGCCAAATATTAAAAAAGTACTGTATATAAAGTTTATATTTGGTTCAACGGGGTATTCTTCAATTTTAGGGCGGCTCAATAATCGATTTGAAGAAGCATAACCAGCATCAGATATTGCATACATAACCTTTTTCTCTGTTAATAGAGTAAAATATTTTTCATTCAAATCTAGCACATTTTTTAAACGACTATATTCCATTTTCTTTTCCGGCAATTGAAAGAAAATATTTTGATTTTCCTTTAATGAGATTCGCAATACTTTTGCATTTGCTATGAGTCTCTCTTCTATTACTTCAATACTTCTTTGTATGAGTAATATCTTAGATTCTATTTTCTTGTTTAACAATTTAATCCTAGAGTTTTGATTCGTTCCTTTGTGCAGGCGATCATCTTTTTCCTCCAATAATGCATGTAATTCATTGATATGTTTAACAAGTGAGGATTCGAAGCTTGTCCCCATCATTTCCGGAAAAAGTTTATAAACCTCTAGTCGATTTGGACTATTCTTTAATTTTTCTTGAACAACAAATAAGGACCTTAATTCACTATCAGTATTGACCAAAGCAATCTCAATATCACTTATTGCATCCATTAATTGACTAGATACTGATTCAGGATCTGGAAGGTTTGCTAAACGTTGAAATAACATTAAGCTGTCCTTGGACGACTTCAATTCACTCCTTAATGAATCTAATTGAATATCAATAAAATGCAAAACATTGTCCGAACCCCTTCGCTGATTTTCTTCGTCATAGGCAATAAACGCTTCTGAAACTGCTAGTGTTAAATCATGACATAAATGTGGATTAAACCCTCTAAATGAAATTTCAATTGTTTTCGCGCCAATTTCTAATGGCATTACTGTTAAGCCACCTTTTAATCGGCTAGACAAGGATTCAATATTATTGAAGATGAAAAATAATTCATTCTCTGAAGAAGCTTCTTTTACCTTTTCTTCATCAGCAACTTTTACAACAATATCAAAATCTCGATTTTTGATATGCTCATTAATATAACCCGTAACTTCTTTACTTACGCCATTCTTTTCGTAACTTAACATCACTTTATCTCCTTCATAACTCACTCTAATTTCTTCATTCACAAGGGAGGAGTCATTTAATTCATAAGGCTGCACATAATAACTGCTCGATAAATATTTTTCTTCTGTTAACACTTTTCCACGAGAATATAAGCTCACATCCAACGATAATCGTTTTACTGCTTTTTGAAACATCATTTCGGAACGTAATAATTCAATCACACTAGAAATTGCATTTTCTTGTGTGTTCACATTTTCAATGTTTAGAACGTCTTTCGCATTATCAGTATTTGACAATTGAATAACCATCGAAGATTCATAAATAGGTTTCGTGTATCTTAAATAGAAGAATGCCAATAAACCAAATAGCACTAGGAATAAAAATGGCCACCAAGAATACCTTTTTATTATTGTTCGCAGTATGAGAGGGTCATACGATTTATTAATAATGATGCTCTTGTTACCCACTTTATTTCAATAAATTAATTGTTCCAAAAATTAATAGTGCACTGGTAAATAGAGAAAGTATAGGTGCAAGATCACGCACTATTTCTTTCGCTAATTCTGCTGCCGGTTCAATGTAAATGTAGTCATTTGATTGAATTATCATATCCGAATATTTTAAGCCGTCTATTGTAGACAAATCAACAATGTATATCTCTCTTTTCCCATTTACTTTTCGTATTATCTTTATTGTATTTGCCTTGCCTCGGGCAGGTATTCCGCCAGATGCCGCAATCACTTCCATCAAAGTAGTGTTAGGGTTTTCAAGTTGAATGACTGAAGCAGACGAGCCATCTCCAGGAAATACAATTACCCTTTGATTCTCAATTTTGACCTGAACAAATGGATCATTATAGCTTGACTTAAAATAATGTTTAAGTGTATCTTGACATTCAGTAATGGTTAATCCGACCACAGCAACTTTACCAAGAATCGGTAAATCTATTGTTCCATCTGATTGCACCACATAAGTTAAATCTCCAAAACTAGCAGCCTGCTCAGAAGAAATACCTGTCAAACCCTCAATAATTTCCTCTCCATTGTTTGCTGACAATATGAATGAAATTTTATCATTGGGTGAAATCTTAGACTCCTGCATTGGCTGCAAAGGAATCTTACTACTGTTTACTTCAGACCGCTCCTCTTTATCTTGCTTAAACATCAAATTACTATTGATACCACAACTCTGTAAAAGTATTAAAGCGGTAAAAAACATAAAAAATACAGATCTATTCTTTAATCTCATTTCTCTTTTTTTCTATTAATCCCCAATACAAAGCATTCATATTTTTGACTAAAGTATTGTAATGGAATTTTTCTTGTACGTACGTCCAACCATTTTGTGACATTATTTGACGTTTTTTTTCGTCGTTCGCTAATTCCAGGAGTCGACTAATGAACTCCTCTTTACTATTCTTTGGTATAATAAACCCTGTATTACCATCAAGAACAATGTCCTTAATCCCTCCAACATCTGTTGTTATTACAGGGATACCAGATGCTTGAGCCTCAATTAAACTAACTGGTGTTCCTTCATTTTTTGAAGTCAAACAAATGATATCCATCCCAGCATTAAAACTTGCAACATCTGACACCCAAGACGTTAATTTTATCGAATTATTGTGTTTTTCATTGATTTGATGGACGCGTTCTTCAATAAATTCTCTTTCAGGGCCATCACCAACGATAAAACATTTAATTTTGGATGTCGTTTTCTGCAAAACAGCATCAACAACTTCGAGAAAATAAGCATGGTTTTTAACTGGCGCTAATCTCCCAATAATTGCAATCGCTACCTCGTCATCAGCTATTCCGTATTCTTCTCTAATACGATGTCTTTCAGACTCCCTTTTATCGTGAAACTGCAATAAATCAAAGCCTAAAGGAACAACTGTCACTTTCTCTGCAGAGCAAATACCATGAATGTCTGTTAATTCATTTTTCTGAATATCTGAAATTGCTATAATTGCATCAGATTTCCTTGCCAAACTCCTTTCTATTTTCTTAAAAATTGCTGTTTTTAGTTTTCCAAAATAAGAATGAAAAACATGGCCATGAAACGTATGAATAATTATCGGGACCTTACATGATTTTGCTGCTTTTCGTCCTAATGCTCCCGCTTTTGAAGCATGTGTGTGCACAATGTCTGGTTTGTATTCTTTAATGATCTGTTTTAAGCGCTTGTAGGCTTCAAGATCACTTTTCAAGTTGGGGAGTCTCACCATTTCCTTGATTAAAGTAGGTTTGACACCGTACTTGTCAAGAATATACAAGGAATCTGATTCTCCAACATCTGGAAGACCCCCAATCAATTTTGTCTCAAAATCGTCTCCAATAAATGCTGTCAAAAATGTAGCATTGTAAGTTGGGCCTCCAATATTAAATCGATTGATTATTCGTAAAACTCTAATTTTTCGTTGGATTCCGTACTTCAATTTCTTGTTTTTTTCAGTCATCATTAACTGATTGTTTAAAAGTTTTCTATGCTTTGGCACATTCATTGACAATTCTTATCCAAATTTACCCAAAATTGTGTGATGAAGATACTAAGTCTCCTTTTATTAACAGTCATCTATTGCTTTAATTTAGCATATAGTCAGCAAGCTATAAATAATGCAGTAAACAAGTTTGTAAATGATCCTAGTTTTTCTCATGCTTCCATTAGTTTTAACTTAATCGATCTTAATGATAATAGTACTATCGCGTCATTTGATAAATCAAGGACATTAGCAACCGCATCAACTGCCAAGCTATGGTCAACCGCAACAGCTTTAAAAACAATCGGTTCAAACTACCGACCAAGCACTCGATTGTATTACGATGGAATTATCGACTCTTTAGGTGTTTTGCACGGAAATATTTGGATTCGGGGAGGTGGAGACCCAACATTAGGAAGTAAATATTATTCTACTCCCGAAACAAAGTCGGATTTTTTACTTGATTGGGTAAAGGAAATAAAATCCCTTGGAATTACAAAAATAACGGGAGGATTAATAGGTGATGCATCTGAGTTTGGTTACAATGGAGCTCCCGATGGATGGAGTTGGGTTGATTTAGGTAATTACTACGGGGCCGGCGCTTCTGGATTAACCGTATATGATAACTTGATCGAATACACTTTTAAAACATCAAGTGTTGGGGGACGAACTGCAGAATTACTTGAAATCAAACCATACATTCCTGATCTCATGCTACACAATTATGTCAAATCATCAAACAAAAAAGGAGACAACTCATATATCTATGGCGCTCCGTATTCTTTGGACCGCTTTGGAACCGGAACTTTACCTGTAAATAAGTCTCGTTATATTGTTAAAGGAAGTCTTCCAGATCCTGAATTTCAAATAGCATTCGAATTAGAGAATAGACTTCGAGCATCAGAAATAATTATAGAATTTAAAGCGAAAGGCGTGCGGAAAGATGATATCCCTCACAAACCTTCTCATTATGATCGGCGAACATTAATTCTTACCCATAAAGGACAAAAATTAATAGATATAATTACATTGACAAATCATAAAAGCATTAATTTATTTGCCGAACACATGGTCAATTTGGTTGGCTTTGAAAAATCTGGGGATGGAAGCATTAAAAATGGACTGAGAGTTATTGATCAGTATTGGTCATCTAAAATAAATACTCAATCTATGCATTTGAATGATGGCAGTGGGCTTTCTCGAACCAATGCGATTTCTGCAGAGCACTATACTCAGCTTCTTGCATACATGCACAATGATGCGTTGTTTTTCAGTTCGCTTCCAATATCTGGGAAGTCCGGAACTTTAAAGTCTCTTTGTCGAGGTGAATCTGCTGATGGGAAAATTCATGCAAAAAGTGGTTCAATGAATCGGATAAAAAGCTACGCAGGCTATATTTATTCATCAACAGGAAAAAAGTATGCTTTCGCGATTATTGTAAACAATTTTGATGGAAGCAGTAGTCAGGTGAAAACAAAAATGGCACGCTTATTCAACGTTATTTCTGTTAATTAATCAAGAATTGATGTTAATTCTTTTTTAAGAATCTCTGTCCAAAGTTCTTTTGTTGTCATTCCATTTACTTGAATCATTTTTGGAACAATACTTTCATTCGAAAAACCAGGAATTGTATTTATTTCAATAATAAAAGGTTCTCCTTTTACAATCATAAAGTCCACTCGACATATTGATTTTAATTGTAGCAATTCGTATACTTCCTTTGTGATTCTTTGTACTTTCTTAGTCAATTCATTGCTTATTCTGGCTGGCGTAATCTCTTCTGAAAGCCCTTTGTATTTTGCCTCAAAGTCAAAGAAATCATTCTCTGTAACGATTTCCGATAAAGGCAACGTAATAATACCTGATAAACTATTATAAACCCCACAAGTTACTTCTGTCCCGTCAAGAAAACCTTCAAGAATTA
>CAJQQA010000235.1 GCA_905480355.1 uncultured Flavobacteriales bacterium
TTTATTTCGCTGCTGAATTTCTAATGCTAAGAGCTAAAGAAAAAAAGAAAAAACAATTTCAGGAGGCTATAGCTGCTGGAAAAGCACCTAAGCGGAAAAAGAATTTCACTCGAATGAATAAATTTATTTTGAAGATAAAAAAAACATTTGGCCAATTTGGCATTGCAATGTGGGCTCCATTCTTTCTTTCTGTACCAATTGGAAGTATAATCGCTGCCAAATTTTATGGTGACAGTAAAAAAACGTACCCATTGATCGTTCTAGGAATGATCGTTAATGGACTAATAACAACTAGCATCACATTTTTCGCATACGGATGAAACACATTTTTTTTGATTTAGATAGGACTTTATGGGATTTTGATGAAAATTCGAAAGCTGCTCTAGTCCTTTTATTTGATGAATTAAATTTAGATCAACACTTGCCGTCATTTCAGCGCTTTTATACAGCTTATAAAAAAATAAATGCAAAATTATGGCATTTGTATGGTACTGGAAAAATGGAGAAATCGGTTCTACGCGTAAAACGGTTTTCTGATACTTTCATTCAATTCGACTTTGACAACATTGAAACCGCCGAGCTAATGGCTAAACGCTACGTTGAGGTTTCACCGTATCAAACACGGTTATTTCCAAACTCAATAAATGTACTTCAAGAACTAAAAAATAGTGGGTTTGAATTACACATCATAACGAATGGCTTCAAAGAGGTCCAGCACATTAAACTAAAAGAAAGTAAGCTAACTGATTTTTTCAATGTGATTCTTTGTTCCGAAGAAGTCGGAAAAAATAAACCTGCCAAAGAAGTTTTTCATGAAGCTTTATCTAGAGCGAATGCAAAAGCACATGAGAGTATAATGATTGGTGACGATTATTTTGTGGATGTAATTGGAGCAGAAAACTGCGGTATCAAAGGAGTTTTATTTGACCCTAAAAAAATACAACTCCAAGGAACACACGAATGGCATATTTCAGATTTAGCTGAGATTCCTGGTTTAATACCTTGGATGGCAAAATAATCAGTTTAATTCACCTTTTTAAGAATTAACTTAACAGGCTTGTCATCTTGTCCATAATACATTCTAATTTTCAACTTTTCACGACTAAAAAAACTAAAAACATAATCAATTCGATATGGAATACTTGAAAGACGGTTGTAAAATTTCATTTTTCGTTTTCCTCCGACAAAAATGACTTTCTCTTTCTGAATATCTATATCCGGAGTAGTTAGATTAGTAATAAAAGTGTACAATAAAACTTTATTCACTTTCTCGAGCATCATTTTCGCAACTTTTATAGAGTCTCCAATTTTATTCAAACGATATTCATAGCCAATAAGCCTTGTGCCCTCTTTAGACCATACTTCAAATCCACTACCATTCTTGAATTCCCACGTACCTATTAAACTATTCGTTTTTCGCGGTAATTGAGACCATGCTGAAAGCGTAAAAAAAATACTCAGAATAAAAATACAATATTTCATCTCTTCAGCTTAATGCAACTCCTGTCTCAATTTCTCATACATAACCATTCCTGCAGAAACACTAACATTTAAAGATGCAATTTCACCTCGCATTGGGATTTTACAGGAAATATCGGCCATTTTAATTAAGTCAGATGTGATTCCATCCATTTCTGATCCTAAAATTACCGCTACTGATCCTCTAAGATTTGTTTCATACAAAGGAACACTTGCTTTCTCTGTACAAGCCACTAATCTCAAGCCACATTGTTGAATATAAAATAACGACTCTTTAAAATTATCTGATTTACACACTTTTATACGATTTAAAGCACCTGCAGAAGTTTTAATTGCATCCGCCGTAACTTGGGCCGAGCCTTTCGATGGAATCAATATAGCGTCAACACCTTCGCATTCTGCTGTTCTTGCTATTGCCCCAAAATTTCGAATATCAGTTACCCGATCTAATGCAAGAATAAATGGTTTTTTTTCTTCTGCTAGCAGAGACTCGACTACTTCCTCAATTTTATGATAAGTAATTGGAGAAACTAACGCGACAACACCTTGATGATTGTTCTCCGTATAAGAATTCAATTTTTCTGGAGGAACGAATTGCAACTGAAAATCGTGGCCACCTAACTCACGTTTTAATTCTAAAAACAATTCTTTATCCATACCTTTTTGAATAAGAATCTTGTTGAAACCTCTTCCTGCTCGAATTGCCTCAATTACAGCACGTACACCAAAAATATAGTCTCCACTATGGTCTTTCTCTTTTTTTTCATACTTTTTAGTATACTTATTCCCTCTTTCCATTTTTCTTAGAATTGATAATTAAATTTAATCGATAAAGATTGATCTACCGTTTTTGCCACAGGACAAGCTTCACCAGCTCGAATAACTCTCTTTTGAATATCTTCCCCCCACTGATTCTTTTGAAAATCTAAATTTATTTGCAGTTCTCCTATTCTTCTTGGCTCAGAGGTCATTATTTTATCAACCTCAGATGTACAATGTTCAAAAACGATATTGTTGGCTTCGCAGTATATTCCTATAATAGTTATCATACAGGAGCTATAAGCAGCAGCAACCAAGTCCGTTGGCGAAAAACATTCACCTTTACCATTATTATCTATTGGTGCATCAGTAAAAATCTCCACACCTGACTTCATGTGAGTACACTTTGTTCTTAGCCCTCCTAAATATTCAACTTTGCATGTAGCCATAATTCACGAACGTTTATCTATCTTTGTACAGTTATTTATTTGCATAAATAAATGATAGAACAAAAGTAGTTTTTTAATTTGTCTTCTTACAGTGAAGCAAGATTCAAAATTTGTAGAATGAGCAATTCGAGTGTTACAGATTCAAAGGTGAGAATAAAAAAGCCAAAATGGCTTCGTGTAAAGCTGCCTACAGGTGAAAATTACAAGCGAGTTAGATCGCTAGTCGACGAACACAAGCTTCACACAATATGCGAGAGTGGTAACTGCCCAAATATGGGAGAATGTTGGGGAGAAGGAACCGCTACGTTTATGATTCTCGGAAATATTTGCACACGATCATGTGGTTTTTGTGCTGTTCAAACCGGCAGACCTGATGAAGTAGATGAATTTGAACCAGGGAAAGTTGCTCACAGTGTTAAGACCATGGGGGTAAAACATGCCGTTATTACATCTGTAGATAGAGATGATTTAAAAGATGGAGGTGCTTCTATCTGGACACAAACAATCCGGGCAATTAGAAAGCAATCTCCAGGAACGACAATGGAAACATTAATTCCTGATTTTGCAGGTAAATGGGATAATTTACAACAAATCATTGATGCTTCTCCTGAAATAGTAAGTCATAATTTAGAAACCGTTCGTCGCTTAACTAAAGGTGTTAGAATTCAAGCGAAATATGATCGAAGTTTAGAAGTCTTATTTCGATTAAAGAAAGGCGGAATGAAGACTAAGTCAGGGTTAATGCTTGGACTTGGAGAAAAGCACCATGAGATTATTGAATCTATGGCAGATCTTCGTTCGGTGGATGTTGATATTCTGACCTTAGGACAATACCTACAGCCAACTTCGAAGCATTTACCCATAATTGAATTTGTTACGCCTGAAAGATTCAATGAATACAAAGCTTTGGGAATGGAAATGGGTTTTAGATATGTAGAGAGCGGCCCACTTGTTCGCTCTTCTTATAGAGCTGAAAAACACTTGTTTTAGGTCATAGACCTGTATAAAATTATTTATTTTTGTCAGATCTATTGGCTTTTAATCGTCAAAAATATGTAGATTTACATCTGAAAATGATTAAATAGTAACTAATTAATCTCGTTTTGCTTTATTTACTTTATAAATAACTGTATAAACGAAAATACTTATTGTTAAATTTTACCTTATGAAAAAAATAATATTTACCTTTTTAGCTAGTTCCCTCATTGCTTTTAGTGGTAACACTCAGGAAACAGAAGCGGTACAATGTGGTATGAATGAAATGCTAGAACTACTTCACAAGCAACACCCTGAACTTAAAGCTGAGCATGAATTAAATAAAGAGCTCCTTAAGAATAGTAGGGTTAAAGGTGAAAGTTCAGAAAGAGGTGTTACTTATGTAGTACCTGTAGTTGTTCATATTTTGCATGAATATGGTTCAGAAAATTATTCTGATGCAAATGTATATTCAATGATGAATAACTTAAATGAAAGTTATAATGCTGCAAATAGTGGGCTTTCTCAAATTTCTCCTGCTTTTGATACTATCATTGGTGATATTGAAATAGAATTTAAATTGGCGGCGATAGATCCTCTTGGTAATTGTACTAATGGAATTGAACACATCAATAATCATAATACACGATTCGGAGACGCAGCTTCAAAATTGAACCAGTGGAATAGAGCTAAGTACTACAACATTTGGATTGTAAGCTTTATAGCAGGTGAAAATTCAGCAGCTCCTGGTGGAGGTATTGGAGGTTATTCTATTTATCCTTCCGGAACTGATGGACTTGGGTATAGATTCGATGGAGCCATGCTTGCTGGACCTAACAGCGGTACATTAATTCATGAAACTGGTCATTGGTTAGCTTTACCTCATCCTTTTGGAACTAACGGTGTTTCACAAGATGGCATTTGTGGAGATGATGGTATTTCTGATACTCCTCCTACAGATGGTGGTGGACCATGTAACCTAACAAACGACTTCTGCGAAACAGGTGTATTTGAAAATGTACAAAACGTCATGGATTACACATCTTGCGGTATAATGTTTACAGATGACCAAGCTAACGTAATGAGGAATTCGATGATAGGTATATCTGGAGAAAGAAATAGACTATGGAATGATACTACGCTCATTGAGACAGGTGTTAAGGACTTATTATTACCTCAAGATCCAAACAACTCACTTACTGTTCCATTGTGTGCACCAGTTGCTGACTTTAGTGTTTCTTCTAAAATTACATGTGTTGGAGAGTTTGTAAGTTTTAAGGATGCTTCATGGAACGCTGTAGTTGATAATAGAACTTGGACATTTCAGGATGGATCACCTGCAACTTCAACAAGTCTTAATCCAACTATCTCTTTCTCAACTCCTGGTCTAAAAACAGTTACTTTAACATCTTCAAATGATGCTGGATCAGGTACAGAAACTAGAACTTCTTACATATTTGTAAATCCTGAATGGGCTTCTTACGAAGGGCCTCACTCTTTTAATTTAGAAAACAATGAAGCGGAAGGGTTTATTGTTAACAACCCAGAAGATAATTATGCAAGATTTCATATTGTAAATGACGGTGGTTACGATAATTCAAGAGCTTTTAAATTAAATAACTATAAGAATGTTGAGAATGCCTTATTATATACAGATGACTATTTCTACAATGACAGATTAGGAGGAAATAAAGATGAATTAGTTACTCCGTCTTTTGATTTACGTTATACATCAGGTATTACATTTTCTTTCGATTACTCATATGCTACAAATACACTTAATGAGTCAGAAATCAATGAGGAGATAAAAGTCTATTCATCAAAAAACTGTGGAGTTACATGGATTTTGAGAAAAACAATTACACCTACTCAAATTGTTACTGCTGGATTTGCAGGGAGTACTGACTTTAAGCCAACACAAAACTCACAATGGGCTAATGGATCATTTGTTTATAATGCGACAAGTCAAGATGATAAAACAATGTTTAAATTTGTTTTCATAGCGACTGACCTTTCTAGTAATTTATACCTTGATAATATCAACATTCAAGGCACTCTAAGTTTGACTTCTGATTTAATTTCAAACATGGACTTAAACGTTTTTCCAAACCCATCAAACGGTGAAGAAATTCAAGTAAGCTATAATGGACAAGACGAAGACGTTACCTTTAAATTGAGAGATGCTCAAGGTAAAGTTGTAGCAACTCAATTAATCGCTTCAACAAATGGTGTTGTAACGCAAAAATTGAACAAGACTGCTAATTTACCTGCTGCAATGTATTTCTTAGAAATTCAAACAGGTGATTACACAACAACGAAAAAAGTAGTGGTTCTATAATTTAAGACCATCTAAAAATAATTAAAGCCTTTCATCGTTTGAAAGGCTTTTTTTTTACCTAAACAATATTAAATTTGTACTAAACTATAGAACATGAGTAATTTTGACATCACAATTATTGGATCTGGACCTGGAGGTTATGTAGCTGCAATACGTTGTGCTCAGCTGGGTATGAAAACAGCAATTATAGAAAAATACAACACTTTAGGTGGCACATGCCTTAACGTTGGTTGCATCCCATCAAAAGCACTTTTAGATTCTTCAGAACATTACCATAACGCAACTCACAATTTTGAAGAGCATGGTATAGATGTCGAGAATGTTGCAGCGAATATCACACAAATGGTAAAGCGGAAAAACGATGTTGTTTCTCAAACTTGCGACGGAGTAAAATTTTTAATGGATAAGAATAAAATTGAAGTTTTTACAGGATTAGGTTCTATTATTGATAAAAACTCAGTTAAAGTTGCTCATCAGGATGGCAAAGAAACAATAATACAGACCAAGAATATTTTGTTATCAACAGGTTCGAAACCAAATTTCTTTCCAGGCATGGAACCAGATAAGAAAAGAATTTTGACTTCAACGGAACTATTGAATATGACTGAAATCCCGAAAAAAATGATTGTCATTGGTGGTGGCGTGATAGGTCTTGAATTAGGTTCCGTTTTTGGTCGTCTAGGAACGCAAATCGAAGTTGTAGAGTTCGCTAAGACAATCGTTCCAACAATGGACAAAACAATGGTAAAGGAGTTAACTAAAGTATTAAAGAAAGGAGGGTTTAAATTCCATTTACAACACAAAGTACAGAATGTTAAGAACACAGGTAAAGGTGTTAAATTGACAGCTTTGAATAAGAAAAATGAAGAGATTACGCTTGAAGCTGACTACTGTTTAGTGGCAGTTGGGCGTAAACCTTATACTGAAGGACTTGGATTAGAGAATATTGGTCTTTCAACTAACAATAAAGGACAAATTGAGGTAAATGATAATTTACAAACATCAATTCCAACTATTTTCGCGATCGGTGATGTCATTAAAGGCCCTATGCTTGCTCATAAAGCTGAAGAAGAAGGTGTGTTTGTTGCTGAATTTTTAGCTGGACAAAAGCCACATATCAATTATAATTTGATCCCTGGAGTTGTATATACATGGCCGGAAGTGGCTTCAGTTGGTAAAACTGAAGACGAACTTATTTCAGAAGGAAAAGAAGTGAAAATTGGAGTGTTTCCAATTAAAGCTTTGGGAAGAGCAAGAGCTAGTATGGATATTGCCGGAACGATTAAGGTAATTGCTGATAAAGATACGGATGAAGTATTAGGCGTTCACATGATTGCTCCAAGAGCAGCAGATTTAATTATGGAAGCAGTTACTGCAATGGAATACCGTGCATCTGCTGAAGATATGGCAAGAATATGTCATCCACACCCAACATATTCTGAAGGCGTTAAAGAAGCAGCATTAGCAGCCACGGAAAACCGAGCCTTACACATCTAGATTGAACGGGATTTACTTATTTTAATTCCTTTGGTTTGTAAGTTAGTAATATATCACCATCAAAATAGACTTAGCTGATGAGTCAATTATTTTGTAGAGTTTTTTCGCGAAGTTCTCTGAAACCATTGGACAGCCCAAGCTCTCCATAATCGGAAACTCCTGTTCTTCATCAGGTACGGCAGAATAAGGATGTAAGACAACGTAACGTTGATAGGCTTTACTATTCGAATCATCTAAGCCATGAAGTTTGTAGGATTTTCCAAAATTACCAACGTATGTTTTCCCTATCCTGTAATTCCCTAAAGATGATTGATACGAATCCGGCGTATTACTAAACGTCAATGAATCCGAGCCATATATAACAGAACCAGATCCATGTGCAACCAACCCAGATTCGATAACAGAATCCTTTTTAAAGCTATGTACAAAAAAACGATAATTCCCCGAAGGTTGTTTCATATCGATCATGAAAACAAGATCTTGATTATAATTTTTATTCAACTCAAGAAATTTCTGTGCTTTACTTTTCTGCTGGCTAAATTCAATTTGACGCAGTTTCGAAAATTCAGAATCCGAATCGGAATTTAATAGTTGAAGATCCACAATATTATCGCTATCAGATGTTGAATACGATTGAGCACATGACACCAAACCAATTGCGACAGCTACTAACATGAGAAATTTAGAAAAAAGATAATGCTTCATGTAGATATAATGTAACTTTTATTAAAAGTAACATCAATGAACTCTAAAAAATAAAAGTAATTATTTCGCGTCCCTAACTATCGTCATTTCATCCACCAAGTGCTTCGCATTAGCATAACGATCCATCACCCAAAGAACATAACGAATATCCACCGAAATGTTTCTACATCTTGATGCATCGAACATAAAATCACTCATTGTACTTTCCCATGATCTATCAAAATTCAAGCCCATTAAGTTCCCTTCTCCATCGATTACAGGAGACCCTGAATTACCGCCTGTTGTATGGTTTGAACCCGTAAAACAAACCCACAGCTCTCCATCTTGTGCATAATCACCATAATCTTTATCCTTCGCTAATTCGCGCATTCTTGGTAATAAATCATAGTCGGGATTATCACTGTTATTCTTTGCTATTACTCCATCAATGGTCGTATGATTAGTATATTTCATTCCATCATGAGGAGCTGAACCTTCTAATTTACCGTATGTAATTCGCATACTTGAATTTGCATCAGGCCAATGATTTATTTCTGGAAACATTTCAACTTTACCAGCTACATACAATTTCAACATTTGATCCATCGTTCCCTTATAAACTCTAATATCAGGAATAATATTCTTTCGGAAGTTATCATCTGATTCGCTCCAAACCATAAAACCGATGTCCTTTTTCTTCAATTTACTAAATGATTTTGATTTTAACTTGCTAAGGAATTTAATGAACCTTACCTCATTTGTTAAGATTGAGTTCGCGTAAACTTTATCTGCAAGGGACTTAATGTCCACATTTTTAAATCGCTCAGGTAAAGGACCATCTCCAACCTGTTTAATGTACTCTTCAGTAAGCAATTGAAATATTTTTTTATCAATGTTCTCATCATAGTTTTTGAAAAAAGCGTTTGCTCCTTTGATTTGTTTTTCGATTTCAGCATCAAGTGAATTACTTTCTTTATATTTCTCGTAATTTGATAAAAAGGTATTGATTGTTCTAGCTCGCTTAAACAATTCAGGGCCAATATAGAGATATTCAATAGCCATAGAATAACCGAAATCAGCACCTTTGTACTTAATGACTAACTCGTTCATATCTTCAATTACATTTCCATACTTATCTTGCCAAGCCGATTTCGATGCTGCTCTTTTATTGTATTCCTTTTCTCTATCTAATTTAATTTGAATTGCGTCAACTGTTTTTAATCCACCGATTTGTCCGATCCATTTTTTCCATGCATTTGCAATTCTTGCTTGTTTTGAAGCATATTGAATTCGAGTCAAGTCAGAAGAACGCATTCCAGCATTAATAACGCTCAAGGATTTGTCACGCATTTTTATTCGAGCTGGTCGTTCTTGATCCATTATAAATCTTAAGTTCTCAGAAGACAAATGCTGTTCCGTAGTTCCTGGGAACCCATATACCATTGTGAATTCACCCGGCACTCTGTTCTTTAAAGAAACAGGTAAAAAATGCAAAGGCGCGTATGGTTGATTTGAATCATTAATGTCACTTGGCTCGTTATTGGAGTTTGCGTATACTCTAAACACAGAAAAATCACCTGTATGTCTTGGCCATATCCAATTATCTGTATCACCTCCAAATTTACCAATTGAATTTGGAGGTGTGCCCACTAGACGAATATCTCTAAACGTCTCTTTCACGATCATATAAAAATCATTCCCATAATTAAATGGTTTGATATCTGCTGAATATTGATTCCCTCTAATTGCATCTTCAATCAATGCCGTAATATTGGACTGCATTTTTAGCAATTTATCACTTTGACTTAATCCTTGCGTTCCTTGGAGAACAGTTGCGGTAACATCTTGAATTCGCACGACTCTTGAAGCCGTTAAACCAGGGTTTTTTTTCTCTTCACCCTTATTTTTCGCCCAAAAACCATATTTCAAATAATCGTTCTCTATTGAAGAATGCGATTGAATTTGAGAATAACCACAATGATGATTTGTAAGCAGTAAACCTTGTTTAGAAACTAACTCAGCTGTACAACCTCCTCCAAAATGGAGTATAGCATCTTTTAGACTTGAATTATTTACAGAATAAATCTCTTCAGCTGATAGTTTCATGCCCATAGCCTGCATATCATTCTCAAAAGCACTAACTAGTGAAGGAATCAACATTCCTTCTTCAGCAGTTAATCTAAATGCTGAAGAAATAAATAAGAATAAAATTATCGAAAGTTTTTTCATACTACTTTTTTTTGATTTTGTATTTTGGTTCATAAAGATAATCAGATTGTTAAATTTGCACCGTGGAAATACTTGATTTTATATTTCGTTTAGGAGTTCTCTTCGCTATTTATGGTTTTATATGGAGTTTGTTTGAATTTGGGCTACGTATTCTTAGCCAAGGTAGAGTTCGTTCGACTGCTGAAATATACTTGATCCGTGGAGTTAAGTACTTTTTTCTTGCAGATGTGACGTTTATATTTTGCTTTGAAAACAACTTGTTAAATAGCATTGGCGCAAATAAAGTTATACTTGCTGGGTTAATTCTCCTCATTTATTTTATTGGTAAGTTGCAAAAGAATCAAACAAATTCCGCATTCTTCAAGATCGCTGGAAAGAATTTCTCAAATGGTCAAAAGCAATTTCATTATCGTTTCGAGGTAGCAATTATAGCCTTAGCACTCCTCGCCTTTTCTTTGTTTTGGTTCTATCCGTCAATTGCCATCAATCCTATTTCCGTATTGCTTCAAGATAGTATCGTCAACATTGAAAATACACCAATTTTCGGGTTTATATTTAAAATTATTGGTTTCTTTTTTTTATTAAGTATTATTTTGAAAATGTTGAATTCTATTAACTTTTTAATTAATGGAAAGAAGAATGGAGATCAAAACATGAGCAATGATTCAAATTCTCAGAACATAGAATCAGACAATCATTTCGATGACTATGAAGAGGTGGACGAATCTTTGTAAAGCATACTGACCTATTTTTTTAAGCCTTCAATTAGACTTTCAACTTGTCCGAGAAGAGCCAAATTGTTCGCGTTAACGATTTCGAAATCGCAGTATTTTCTTTTTTGATTATCTGCCCATTGTTTACTAATTCTTTCTGTTACCTCATCTTCTGTACAAGCATCTCTAAGCATTACCCGTGAAATCCTTAATTCAAGCGGTGCAGAAATAAGTACCACAGTGTCCATCTGTTTATAGCCACCACTCTCAATTAAAATTGCAGCTTCATTAAAAACGTATTGAGAATCTTGCTGATCAGCATAATCAGTAAAAGAGTTTCTTACTTTCGGATGAATTATTGCATTGACTTGATTTAATGCATCTGCATCATTAAAAATGATTTGAGCTAACAACTTTGAATTGAGTTGGTCTCCGTGATAAATGTCATTACCAAATAAGCGTATTATTTCAGAACGAACATCAAGATTTTCTTCGATAATTATTTTTGCTTCTCGATCAGAATAGAACACTGGATAATTCATCGATTCAAGGATCTTGCATACAATGCTTTTCCCAGAGCCTATCCCACCAGTAATACCAATTTTCAGCATTGACTAATTTCATCAAACTCGATAAACTTAAACGGAAGGGAAATTATTGCTCCATAATCTTCTCCAGCCTCAGCCATATCTTCGTCATTTTTATTAAAATACCAATTTATAACGACAGAATTTTCAGGAATTGATCTTCTTTTAAACTCTAAAACACCTATTTCCCCATTTAGGTTAATCGTTGGAGTTTTAGCTGATCCGGTTAGATGAAATTTTTCCATAATCAAATATACTATTATTATTCAATTAAAACTTTTAAGCAAAAGAAGCTTGAAACCTCAAAATATTTTACAATAACCAAGGCAGCTTTTTTACATGTTTTTGATAAAAATTGTAAACTGCAAGAACTTTGATAGTGCTTTTTTCAACTAAATATAAGTAAATCTTCAGAGAATTACGATTGGAAATAAAAAGATAATGTAACTTTACTAAATGGAAAAAGAGTGGTTTGCTTCATGGTTTGATTCTCCTTATTATCATTTACTGTATAAGGATAGAGATGATATTGAGGCTGGGCAATTCATTGAGAATCTCGTGAATCACTTATCACTATCAAAGAATGCTTCCGTTCTTGATTTAGCTTGTGGCACAGGACGACACTCTAAGACATTGAAGCAATTTGAATATAACGTACTAGGTGTTGATCTTTCTCCAAATAGTATAGAAAAAGCAAAAAAATATTCCGAAACAGGTCTCAGTTTTAAAGTACATGATATGCGCGACGTGATTCCAAATCACTCATTCGACGCTATATTTAATTTATTTACAAGTTTTGGTTATTTTGAAGAGAATTCCGATAATATAAAAATGCTGTCTTCAATACATAAAATGCTAAAAAATAAAGGATTACTAGTAATTGACTTTATGAATGTAACCAAGGTTGTTTCGGAATTGGTAAAGTCTGAAGTGAAAATTATTGAAGATATAGAGTTTGTAATAACACGAGAATTTGATGGGAAACATATAATTAAATCAATCGAATTTCCGATCAATGCTGTTCCTCAAAATCATATAGAAAAAGTTCAAGCGTTCAGATTGAATGATTTTAAAAAAATATTAAAAGACTGTCAATATAAAATCACTGATATCTTTGGAGATTTTAAGCTGAATTCTTTTGATGAAAACACATCTGAACGTCTAATATTAATTGCAGAAAAAATATAATGGAAATTATTCTCATTAACAGTGCTCTTATTGCATCCGTTTTAGTCGGAGGAATATTCGTCTCCTTACTTGGTAAGTCCGAAAACGATCAGATTATTAAATTAATGCTGGCTTTTAGTGGGGGATTTTTACTCTCAATTGCTTTTATTCATTTCATCCCTGAATTATATGAAAACGGTGATTTTAATGTTGGTCTATATATTTTAATAGGTTTTTTGATTCAACTGGTTCTAGAATTTTTCTCTGGAGGTATTGAACATGGACACGTTCATATCCATAAAGGTGAAAAACTGCCCGTTACCTTATTGATTGCATTAAGCATCCACTCATTACTTGAAGGAATCCCTTTGGGAAGTCAATTAATGGATGTCGAAATTGTAACTAGTCATCACCATGAAGGTGATAGCTCTTTGCTCTTTGGGATTCTTTTCCACCGTCTTCCTGTTGCTATAGCCTTAATGACATTATTGACGGCTTCTAAGGTCTCCAAACGGAAAGCATGGGCATTGCTTTCCTTTTTCGCTGTAACTACTCCTATTGGAGTATTTATTGGATACAATACTACATCAATATTTGTTGCAGGAAGTTTCGATATAATTCTCGCTATCGTCGTAGGTATGTTCTTACACATTTCAACAACGATTATTTTTGAAACAAGCGAGAATCACAAATTTAATTTCTTAAAACTATTGACAATTCTCTTCGGCTGCGCTCTAGCATTTTTAATTCACTAGTATTACTTTTTGGCCTATTAATATTGACGTATTAACCTATAAACTATACCCCAATAATTTTCAGAAAAGTCCGCCACATGATTTTAATATCACTGAGCAAGCTTGGATTCCTTAGGTATTGCTTATTCAATTCTATTTTCGCTGGTAACACTTCTTCGATATAGGTTTTCTGTGGGTCACTTGACCTACCTAATAATTCGTTTTCATTAAAATATTCTAATGATGCAATGTCCGTAATTCCTGGTTTGACATTCAATACTTCTAATTGTTCTTCATTATATAAATCAACATATTCTTTAACTTCTGGTCTTGGACCAACAATACTCATGTGACCTAATAAAACATTAAAGAATTGTGGAAACTCATCCAATTTAAATTTACGCAGAAGACGACCAATTGTAGTGATACGACTATCATTAGTCCCAACCGTCAATGCCCCTTTACTATCTGAACCAATAACCATTGTACGAAATTTCAATAATCCAAAAGGTTTTAGTTTCTTTCCTATTCTTTCTTGAATATAAAAAACACCTCCTTTAGAAGTGATAAGAATACTTAACGAAATGATAACTCCAAAAGGAAAGAAGGTCATCAGGATGATTGAAGAAGTTAATATGTCGAATATTCTTTTCATTATTAATATCAAATAATAAATATTGAACAAGGAATGAAAAAGTATGGCTTAATCTTAAAACGAAGATCAACTTTTTCATTTAACACTTATTGTTTATTATTTTTCATTTGTAATCACCTTATTAACTGATTCTTTAACTGCATTAATTACAGTTTGAACTTGCTCATCTGTTAAATCATAATATACTGGAAGACTGATTTCATTCGCGAAAGAATTATATGCTTCTGGATAATCTTCCATTTTATATCCTAAATTCTTATATGCTGTTAAATTCGGGAGGGGTTGAAAATGAACATTTACGGAGACATCCTGTTCAAATATCTGTTGAATAATAGCATCTCGTTGTTCTTCTGTTGAATCATTAATCCTTAATAAATAGAGATGATAACTAGAAGTCTTATTTTCTGTTTCAAATAGAGGATTATTCGCCCAAATTTCTCTTGAAAAAGCCTCTTTATATTGAGAAAAAATTGCCTTTCGTCGGTCTAAATTTTCTTGATAACGCTCTAATTCAACCAGCCCAATTGCTGCTTGTAAATCAGTCATATTACATTTAAATCCAGGTTCAATTACATCATATTTCCAATTTCCTTTCTGTGTTTTCGCTAAAGCGTCTTTATTCTGACCATGCAAAATTTTCGTGCATATCTCAGCATAAATATCATCGTGATTGAAATCTTCAGGTAATGTAAAACATAAGGCTCCGCCTTCAGCCGTAGTTAAATTTTTAACCGCGTGAAAAGAGAAGGAGGAAATATCAGCTAAAGAACCCGAGCGTTTTCCATAAAACTTCGCTCCAAAACTATGTGCTGAATCGCTAAGTAATAATATCCGTCCTAATTTCTCTTGCTTTTCGTTAGATGCTTTAAATTTCGCCTTTATAATTTCTTCATTGATTAAATCCATCAATTCGATGTAATCAGCTGGCAAGCCTCCAATATCAACAGCCATAATAGCTTTTGTCTTTGGTGTTATGGCTGCTCGAACTTTCTCTACGTTTAAATTGAAATCGTTTTCATTTATATCAACCATTACGGGAGTTGCTCTAGAATGCACAATTACGTTAGCACTTGCGCAGTAAGTGTATGCTGGAATAATTACCTCATCACCCTCTCCTATTCCCCACCAATGCAATAGAACTTGCATTCCCATTGTCCATGAATTGACCGCAACAGTTGTTTTACAACCACAATAAGCTGTGATATCTTTTTCAAACTTTTTCGTTCTTGGTCCTGTTGTTATCCATCCAGATTTTAGCGCTGCTGTAACTTCAGCAATTACTTTATCATCTATACGGGGTGGTGAAAATGGAATCATTGTTATTCTTTATAATGTAAAGTTACTTATTATCTCGATAATCGTTTTTGACTTTCGGAAGGCTTCTTTCTGAGTAAAATAAAATCTATCATCCCTCTTAAATAACCAAGACCATAACTAATATGCAGGATTGGGTAAGTAATTAATAGTTGAAAAAAATCTAAAAAATTCTTTGCCGATTTTGCACTAAAAATGAAAAGCAATATTTTATAAAATAATAATGGAATTCCCGAAATTAAGACAAAATTAGCTCCAAATATGGGAGTTAATAGAAGTAAAATAAGATAAGCGACAAAAGCAGGTGGAACTAATTGTCGATACGTCGTGATTGTAGTGTGTTTTTTATTCACATATACCTTCCAATAACCGTATTGGAAGAACTGCATCCAAAGTCCTGAAAACGTTCCTCTGACATAATATTTCAATGAAATATTATTGTCATAATAGATTTTTCCACCTGCCTTAGATACTCTATAATTAAAGTCATCGTCTTGATTTCGAATAAGGGATTCATCAAAAAATCCGACTTTATCAAAAACTTCTTTTTTGTACATAGGCGTTCCCACCGTATCAACATAACCAGAAGAATCTAAAGTTCTGAAATTACCTAACCCCATCCCAAATGAAGTTGACATCGCCTTAGCAATGATTCGTCCTTTATTGTTCAAGTATACATTATTTACTTTGCCTCCTACGCACCATATATCACTGTCTTTAAATAATTCTATTGAATTCTTTAAATAATCTTTTGAAAGAATTTGCCGAACTCCTACGATTTGAATGAAATTTGCCGTGCTGTCAGCTTTAACTCCTAAGTTAAAAGCAAAAGGTGTTTGTTGTTTCTGATTGTCTATAAGCTTAAGAGTTGGGTAGTTCGTTTTTAGTAACTCAATTTTTGATCGAGTTCCATCATCACTTAAACCGTCAATAACAAATACTGAAAGAATTGTACTTACAGGTAAATCATTCGCATATATCGCATGGATACATTCTTCGATATAATCAAATTCATTACGACATGGTATGACGATAGAAAGTTTCATGAGACTTTCGCTGTTTTTGTGATTTCAGGAAAACATATCGGTAATAAGCATATCCAAAAAGTGTAGAATACAATACCACTCTGTCTTTGAAGCATCGATTCAAAAAGACAATTGAAAGCTAAACTAATAATAACAAACAACAATAGCCAGTTTTTTGTTTGTATAGAAACATAAGTACCATAAATGGCTAAAAATATCAAGAGCGCTAAACCAAAAACACCTACTTCCACTGCTGTTTGTAAAAATTGGTTGTGTGGATTTAAATTTTTTGCCGCCATGTGAGGTTGACCTATTTCATTTAATT
>CAJQQA010000236.1 GCA_905480355.1 uncultured Flavobacteriales bacterium
AAGATGGTGTGGTATTCCATGAGGGAGTAAATCACATGCCAGTTGGAAGAAATGTAAATGAGTTTTTAAGGCTTATCGATGCCTTTACGCACGTTCAGAAAAATGGAGAAGTATGTCCAGCTAACTGGGAAGAAGGAAAGACGGCTATGTCTGCAGATAGAAAGGGAACTGCAGAGTATCTTTCTAAGCACTAAAATAGATTAAAACGCATGTTTACAGAGTTAACAGAAGACACCTTAGAGTCTACAGTAAAGTCAAATGATATCGTCCTTGTGCAGTATTCAGCAGGCTGGTGTGGAAACTGCAGAATTATGAAGCCTAAGTTTAAAAGAATGGCTACAGAGCATGAAAATGCTGAATTCGTGATGGTAGATGCAGAAAAACTTCCTGAAAGCAGAAAGATGGCCAATGTGGACAACTTGCCCACCTTCGCAGCGTTCAAAAATGGGCAGTTGGTAAAGCAGATTCAAACTAATAAAGCAGATGTCTTAAAAGAATTCGTAGATGAGGTTACCCGTAATTAAACAATTGAATACGTTTATTCAAGAGAATGACCAGGACTATGTGCTAGAGGCCATAGAAACTTTAGAATATTTAACCGAATCATCTGCAATAAAAGATGATGAGTTAGATGTCATAGGGGAGCTATTGTCAAATATGTATGGTGCTTTGGAAGTAAACACAGCAATAAAAGGTGGTAAACCAGAGAAGGAAGCCATGAATGAGTTCATGCAGCGTGTAACTGGTTCCATTGATAGATAGGTTTAAACAGAAAACTAGTCGAAAAGCGCATCTGGATTTATCTAGATGCGCTTTTTTTTTGGTTGAAATGAAATTACTATTCGTTTAAAATCCGAAACATTCTAGTTTATGAAACGACTTAAATTTGCAGCGCCAGCATTAGTAAACGGTGGAGAAATTCTTTCAGATTTCACATTGGATGATTATATCGGTAAGAACCATGTATTGTTGTTCTTTTACCCGAAAGATTTCACATTCTTTTGCCCATCTGAATTGCATGCATTTCAATCAAAACTAGCCGACTTTGAAGCTAGAGGTGTTAAGATTGTTGCTTGTTCAACAGATACTGAAGAGTCTCATTGGGGATGGTTGCAAGTTGCGAAAGAAGATGGAGGAATTAAAGGCATTAAGTACCCAATAGTTGCAGATACAACAAAAAAAATCACGGAAGCATACGGGTGTATGTTTGGAGAATACGATTATGATGTAGGTGGTAATATGATGGCAACTGGACCAATGATTGCGTTTAGAGGATTATATTTAATCGACAAAGAAGGAATTATTCAGCACCAATTAGTTAATAACTTACCGCTGGGTCGTAATGTCGATGAGGCATTAAGAATGGTGGATGCATTACAATTTGTTGAAGAAAATGGTGAGGATTGTCCAGCTAACTGGGTAAAAGGAGAAGACGGAATGACTGCTTCTTTTGATGGCGTTGCTGACTATTTAGCAAAGCACTAAATCAAAATAAATAAATAATCAAGGGCTTTTCTTAAGAAAGGCCTTTTTTTTTATTTCATAATCATTTGCATATCGAACTTATCTCCACTAATTTAGAGGTATGAAATACATGTTACCATTGTTATTAATTCTTCTGGCGGTTTCATCGTGCAAGAAGGACGAAGAAAAGCAAGCTGAGAAGGATGAGACAATCATTACTCAATATATATCTGATAATGGGTTAAATGCCACAGCAACAGGTTCTGGACTTTACTATATAATAGATAGTCAAGGTGGGGGAGCTTCTTGCAATAGCAACTCAACAGTTGTCGTAGCATACAGCGGTTATTTCACCAATGGTGACGTTTTCGATGAGAGTTTAATTTCAGGAATTGAGTTTAATTTGCAAGGTGTAATTTCGGGCTGGACAGAAGGAATACCTTATTTTAAAGAGGGAGGAGTTGGAAGACTATTAATTCCTTCGGCTTTAGCTTATGGCGAAAGTGGAAGCGGAAGTGTCCCCGGTAATTCTGTCCTTATTTTTGACGTTACCTTAATTGACGTGCTTTAACTCTAAGGTTAATTTTTTCTCTTGACAATAATTATCACTCCAAAAAATCCATATCTCTATTGTGAGTTTCTTCAATAGTCAATGTTGAATAGATTGCTAAACTAAAAGCGATAGTTCCGACTACAATTGTTGCATTAATTACTCCATCAGTCGGGCTAGTATAAAAATCCTCTTTGATATAATTGTAAAGAATAACCATCAAAGGCAAACTACCTCTTACCATATTTGGAATAGTAGTGGCTGCGGTAGACCTAATATTTGTTCCAAACTGCTCAGCGCCAACAGTTACGAACATTGCCCAATACCCTGTCCCTAATCCTAACCAAGTCATAAAGAAATAGTACATGTTAACTGTTTTTGCCACTCCCGAAAGCAATAATATCACTCCCAATAAGGTGAAAATTAACATCCAAAATATAGCTTTCTTTCTTGACTCTAAAAGATGGCTAATAAAACCACTGGCAAAATCACCAGCAGAAATCCCAATGTAAGCCCACATTATACATGCTCCCGGATCAATATTTCCAGGAATCCCTAATGGTTCGGCGAATTGATTTCCAAAAAATGCAAATATTCCTATGCAAAACCATGTTGGTAAACCAATTGCTATACATTTTATGTATTTAACAAAGCGTTTATAGTTTGTGAAAAAAGAAATAAAGTTTCCCTTTTTAACCTGAATATCATCCTTGATATGATTAAATACACCAGATTCAACCACACCTATACGAAGTAACAACAGCATCAAGCCAAGTCCACCACCAATGAAATATGCAATTGTCCAGTCTCCAGAAAAACCAACCGTCAACTTTGCAACAACTGCTCCTAAGAGTCCAAAACCAGCGACCAATGAAGTTCCTATTGCCCGTAATTCTTTTGGCAAGGATTCAGAGACCAATGTAATACCAGCTCCTAACTCTCCAGCAAGTCCGACACCAGCAATAAATCGCAATATGCAATATAAAGTCGTTGTGTCCATAAATTGTATTTCAGGCAAGAAACCACAAGCAATATTTGCGACTGAATAGACAAGAATTGACCCAAAAAGCACCGTTAATCGACCCTTTTTATCGCCTAATACACCCCACAATATTCCACCAACAAGCAAGCCAAACATTTGCCAATTCAGAATCATTGCCCCTACTTTGTCCGCATCTAATCCAAGGTCATTCAGGCTTTCAATTCTAACAATACCAAAAAGGGTTAAGTCATAAATATCAACGAAGTAACCTAAAGCAGCAACTATAACCGGTAAGCTAAATAAATAGCTCATTTTTTGACGCGTTGTAAATATATTCATCCCCAAATGTAATGAAAAGAAGTTTTTCAAGAATCTATCCTCTTAAAATCTTAACTTTAGCTCGTGCAGAATGATAAATTATACATGCAACGTTGCATTCAGTTGGCTTCCCAAGGTAGAGGTTTTGTTGCACCAAACCCAATGGTCGGAGCTGTCATTGTGCACAATGATTTAATCATAGGAGAAGGATATCATCAGCAATATGGAGAGGCACACGCCGAAGTAAATGCCATTAATTCAGTTAAAAATACATCGCTATTAATTGACTCAACTATTTATGTTTCATTAGAGCCTTGCGCTCATTTCGGTAAAACTCCGCCTTGTGTGAATTTGATTGTCAAAACGAAATTTAAGAGAGTTGTGATTGGGAGTCTTGATCCAAACCCTGATGTTGATGGCAAAGGAGTTTCAATACTTGAAATGGCTAATATCGAAGTAACAAAAGGAGTGCTTGAAAAAGAATGCAAAGAATTGAACAAACACTTTTTCATTTCTCATAAAACCAAACGGCCTTTTGTCTTTTTAAAATGGGCACAGACAAGTAATAAATTGATGAATGATGATTTTAAGCAATCGTGGATTTCATGTCCTGAAGCTCAGACAGTTGTTCATTCTTGGCGTTCAGAGCACCAAGCAATTATGGTTGGACGTAAAACTATCGAATCTGATAACCCTTCATTAACAGTAAGACGGGTTAAAGGGAAAAATCCTATACGTATTGTTATTGACCCAAATCTGTCTTTGAAAAATGACTTTAAAATCTTCAATAAAGATTCTAAAACAATTATCATTAATTTAATTAAGAATAAAATCGAAGGAGATATACAATTTGTTCAACTCGAAAAAATTGATACTGTATCAATACTAGACCTATTGTATAAGCTAGACATTCAATCTGTATTAATCGAAGGGGGAAAAGAGACACTTCAATCATTTATTGATTCAAATTTATGGGATGAAGCCAAGGTTATTACCAGTCCGAAAACATTTCTTTCTGGCACTCCTTCGCCAGAAATTACGACTAAACAAACCTCTAGCTCACTCTTTTTCGATGATACTATCACTCATTATATAAATAAAAATTCATGACAATTCATCCACTCAATACTGGAAATTTCAAATTAGACGGAGGTGCTATGTTCGGTGTTGTCCCTAAATCTCTTTGGCAACGAACAAATCCACCGAATGAAAACAACTTATGTGAATGGTCAATGCGTTGCCTTTTAATCGAAGATGGTGATAAACTAACTTTAATTGACACTGGTATTGGAGATAAACAGAGTGAAAAGTTTTTCTCGCATTACTTTTTATCTGATGAGAACAGTCTTGCTCCAAACTTGAATAAATTAGGATTTGGGATAGATGACATTACGGATGTTTTCTTGACCCATTTGCACTTCGATCATTGTGGGGGAGCTGTAGAATGGAACAAAGATCGATCTGGACTGAATACCGTTTTTAAGAATGCCAAATATTGGAGCACGAAAAACCACTGGAAATGGGCTACAGAACCCAACATGAGAGAGAAAGCATCCTTTCTCAAAGAGAATATTATACCCATCCAAGAGAGCGGACAGCTAAGTTTTATTGAGCGTAAAGGTGACTTTACGAAAAACGTTTTTAATGACTTTGATGTTCTTTTTGTTGACGGACACACAGAAAGCATGATGATTCCGCACATTCAATACAAAGGAAAAACGGTTGTTTTCATGGCTGATTTACTTCCAAGTGTTGGTCATATTCCGCTTCCATATGTTATGGGTTACGACACAAGACCCCTATTAACACTTTCGGAAAAAGAGAAGTTTTTAAAGCTCGCTGCAAAAGAAGAGTTTGTACTTTTTTTGGAACACGATTCCATTAATGAATGCTGTACATTGCAAGAAACTGAAAAAGGAATTCGTTTAAAGGATACTTTCTCATTTGCAGAAATGTTTTAACTTTAAGAATAATAAACAATCCCTTTTTGAATTATGGACAAGTACTTACTCGAAATATTAAAGCTTGTAAATACTATTATCATTCCCGGACTTGGAGCATTAACAATAACCAACAAGGAAACTGAAGAGATAATGTTTATGTCTTATCTTAAGCATGATGATGGAAAGCTAGCTAAATATATTGCGGAAAAAGAAGGTTGGGAATTAAACGATGCTAAAAATTTAATTTCAAAATATGTAAGGGAATTAATCACACAGCTGGATAAAGGCGAAGATTACGTTATGTATCAATTCGGCACCTTTTCGAAAACTCAAGATGATATTGAATTTTCTAATTGGAATAAATCAACAAGCTCATCAATTGATGAAAAGAGAGAAATAACGACCCCAGTCAAAACAGCAATTGAAAAGCCCGCTAATAAGAATGACGAAAAAGTTAATGAGCCTATCAAGGTCGCGAAGGTGGTAAAATTAGAAAAGTCAGCTAAGGTTAAGGATGTTAAGGAAAAAGAAGTTTTAAAAAGTATCCCAATTGCAGAAAAACAACCTACGATACTAGAGAAAGAGGCAAAAGAAAAAACCTTAAAAAAACTTGCTGATTTAAAGAAAGGCTCTGAAGCACCGGAAAAGAAAATGAAAAAAGGCACCGGATTCTGGGTAGGAATTACACTACTCGTTTTACTAATTACTAGCGGAACTTATTTTGCCATAAACTATGATACCCTTAAAGAAAATATTCCTTTTTTAACGGAAAACACAACGGCTGAAAATGAGACGAATAATGATCAGGAAATGGTTGAAGAGGAGTCAAAAAGCCAATCATATAACGAGGATAATAATACTATTGAGTCAAGTGAAAATATACAATCAACAGAGTCTGATGATAATTTAACTGAGTTTATTACAGAAGAGGTAAAAGCAGAAGACTCCAAAGTCGCAGAGCCGATAGTTGACACATCAGAATTACCATATCAAATCATTGCCGGTTCATTCTCAAATGAATCTAACGCAAAGCGATTGGTAGAAAAGTTAAATGCACTAGGCTATCTGGCAATTATTAAAATGAAAGGGGCATCCGCTGTTGTTAGCGCAAAATCTTTTGCAACTCAAAGTGAAGCCTACAAGGCATTGGAAGTCATTAAAGGAGATGTCCCAGGCGGTTGGGTAACAAAGTGGTAGCTAAATTTGATTTATAGCCTTCTAATTAAGTCAATTAATCGATTGGAATAACCAGATTCATTATCATACCAAGCGACTACCTTTATCATGTTCCCGATTACACTGGTTAATTTAGAATCAAAAATACAGCTGTGTGGGTCACCAATAATGTCTGCAGAAACAATTGGATCTATAGTGTAAGACAGTATTCCTTTTAGTTTATTGTCTGCAGCTAATTTCATTGCTTGATTTATTTCATCGACACTCGGTGGGTTCTTCACAACAAATGTCAAATCCGTCATCGAACCATCAGGTACTGGTACGCGTATACCACACCCTCCAATTTTGCCGTCTAATTCTGGAAAAATCTTAGCTAAGGCCTTGGCTGCGCCTGTTGTAGTCGGCACAATTGACTCAGCGGCTGCGCGCGCTCGTCTAAGGTCTTCGTGCGGTGCATCATGTAAACGCTGATCAGATGTATAACTGTGAATTGTGCTGATATAAATACTTTCAATCTCACATAGATTTTTCATAATCCTAATGACTGGAGCGGCAGAATTGGTCGTGCATGATGCATTGGAAACAATTACATCTGAATCAGTTATTTTATCTTCATTTACACCTAATACAACCGTTTTCATTTCTGAATCTATTGCTGGAGATGACAGAATAACTTTCTTAGCTCCCCCAATAAAATGTTTGGATGCGGCCTCAGTTGTCCTAAAAATACCTGTTGACTCTAAGACGATTTCGACTCCATATTTTTCCCATTCGATATTTTCAGGATTTCTTTCTGATAGAAAAATAATTTCTTTTCCATTTTCAAAGACAATTCTATTCCCTTCAATTTTGAATGAATGCTTCAAACGACGGTGAACAGAATCATATTTTAACAGATGTGCTAAAGTGTTTATATCAGCCAAATCATTCACAACTGTAACATCTATAGTTGTACTTTCAAGAGATATTCTCGTGAAGTATCGACCTATTCTACCAAATCCATTCACTCCTATCTTTTTCATCATTATTCCTTTACTAAATTGGACGATTAATGTACTCAATTTCTTTCAAAGAAAAAAGGACAACCGAATCGGTTGCCCTTTAACTTCTAATAAATTGTTTATTTCTTTTCTGGCTTACTTAATTACTTGAATAAATCCATGCTTTTGAATTTCTTTATTCCCTTGTGTTACTGCATCTATAATATAGAAGTAAGTTCCTGAATCAACAATGTTTCCTTTTTGATCTCTTCCATCCCAATAACAATTTCCCAATGATTCTGAACATTGATAAATCATGGCGCCCCAACGATTGGTGATAGATACACTAAATTCTTTCAATCCCTCTGTATCCGCATACCAAAGCGGGTTTTGTGAGCCTTCAGCTAAAGATATAACATTTGGCGCATCAATATCACATCGCTGATGATCGACTATTGAAGAAGCAAAAGCAGAATGGCAAACATTCGATAAAACAACAGTATATTCTCCTGGTTCAGAAACTTCAAGTGTTTGACCAACTGTTCCATCAGACCATAAATAGGTTGTTGGATAAGAATTATCATTTGGTGCAACTATAGAATATATAACACCCTCACAAACTGTAGTGTCTGACAGACTGATAACAGGATATGGCGGGAAATCTATTTCTGCCGAGACAGACTCATTACAGGTGTTATCTGTAAATGTGACAATATAAACTCCATCTAATTGGTCGGTAAATATTGCAGGATTACTTGCCAATGTATCACTAAATTGAACATCAGGACTTGATGCAGTCCAAACTCCACCAGAAAAAGAAGATGTTCCATTTACAAGCATCCCAAATTCACAAGCAATAGTATCCGTGAAAATTGAAGGTAAAGGCATTACGAATAATGCTACAGTAGTATCATAAATACAACCATAATCATCGGTAACTTCAAAAGTGTAAAATGTATTGCCCGTAACCTCTGGTAATACAATTAACACAGTGTCATTCTGCCCAGACACAATAGTTGGATCTGGCAGCCATTGAGAAGAAACAATAGTATTTTGATAACCAGATGA
>CAJQQA010000237.1 GCA_905480355.1 uncultured Flavobacteriales bacterium
AATTTGATTTCAACGATTTTCTGGGCCAACTCCAGCAAATGAAGAAGATGGGGAACGTTAAAGACTTAGTGGGAATGATGCCTGGCATGGGAAAAGCGCTAAAAGATGTGGAAATTGAAGATGATGCTTTTAAAGGTATCGAGGCAATTATACATTCAATGACACCAAAGGAACGTGAGAATCCTGATCTCATTAATAATTCAAGAAAAATTCGTTTAGCAAAAGGATCAGGTACAAACGTGCAAGAGGTGAATAAGTTGATGAAACAATTCAACGACACTAGGAAGATGATGAAAATGATGAGTAACCCGAAAAAAATGCGTCAAATGATGAAGCAAATGAAAGGGATGGGTGGAATGCCTGGTATGTAATTCGGTTTATAGTTTCAAGTAGAAATGCTCTTTAACCTGTTGACTTCTTCGAACAATAATTCCAACACGAAAAAGATCTAGAGTCACATGGTACTCTGAAGATTCAATAATTGATGTCCATGCATCTAACATCGATTGACTCCATCGAATATCATCAAGCACAAATATCGTATCATCGTGTGTAAACTCCTTTAGTCTTTCTAAGTAACGCAGTAACGCCTCACCCTCGTGGTGCCCATCAATAAATATAAAATCGTACTTCTCGTCTATTTGAGTCTCTAAGAAAGCGTCAAATGTGCTTAAAACACTCGTAACGTTTGAGTGTTGTTCAATGTTTTCGAGAGCAATTTCACGAGTGTTTTTACATGCTTCAACAGTGGTTAATTCTCCATCATTAGTTCCTAAACTCAAATACATTGTTCCAATACCAATTGAAGTGCCAAACTCAAGGGATTTCTTGAATTGATAATGCTTTGAAAGTTGATAGAGGAGCTTACCGTATTTACCTTTAGATGAACTCATTTTTAAAAGATGAGACACTTTTCTTTTTGCTCCAAGTTTCTTAGATCCAGCTCCAAAATCATCAATTGTAAATGTACGATGATCTGCTCTTAATTGAGAAAAAATTTCCTGTAGAGCCTTCACATCCTTGCTGTCGATTTTTATTCGAAGGCAATTGTCCAGGAAATCATAAACAAAAGGAGAATGAATTCCATGTCTTCCTTTAGCTTTCCATCTATATTTTATATATTCGAATCCGATTAACACAGGCACAAATTAAACATTCTTCACCGAACGATGAATAAAGAAAATCAGAAAGAAATAAAAGCACAGAAAAGTGACGTGTTTGAGAACTCGTTTAAAGTTGAACTCATTGATTCCTGCACTATTGAGAATGGAATAATTTCCCTTAGTGAGGATGAAAAAACACAGGCTGAATTAACTTATTTAGAGTTGAATGAATACCCAAGTTTTTTTATTCCAGCATCAGGGTCTGGTTCTAGAATGTTTAAATTCTTATTTGAATGGCTGAAGGATAAAATCGATACTGAGGATGTTCAATCCTTTTTTAATAATGCAGAAAAGTTGCCGTTTTTTAGTTCCTTAGTAACTAATATTATCGACAAAGAAGATTTTGTCAATGAGGTATTACAGAAGTTTTCTGAACTTCCAAAAGGATTAATTCCATTTTTTAATTCGGATGGAGCAAGCCAAACTTCTTTTCAGGCTCAAATCCGTCAATCTAAACAATTGGCTGGAGAAAAGGTGAAAATTCACTTTACAGTGCAACGATCTTTTCTAACTAAGATCGAAGAAAATATCTCTGAAAAATTGGCAAATATTAGTTTTTCTTTTCAAGACGAGCTTACCAATTCATTTTGTTTCCATGAAAACCAAGAATTGGTAATAGAAAATGGAGATGAACTAAGACGTCCCGCAGGCCATGGTGCTCTATTGAATAATCTCAATGCAGTTCAAGGTGATCTTATTTTAATGAAGAACATAGATAATATTCAAGATGAATCAAGTTCTTTAGCTACAATTTCTGCTTGGAAACAAACAATTGGAGTCTTAATATTGTTTAAAAAGGACTTGAAAAAATTAATGGATAATTTCACAACTAAGGGTTTGGTAGAAATCAATGACAAATACCAGTTTCTTTCAAAAGAAGAAGAAGCAAATTTTAGTAGTGAAGATTTAAAGTTGATTTGTAATCGCCCAACCCGAGTTTGTGGTATGGTTACTAATGAAGGAGAACCAGGCGGAGGACCTTTTTGGATTAAAGACTCTAATGGAATAACAAAGCAAATTATCGAGAAGGCACAATTTAAAGAGGACGAAAATCAGAGTGAAATTATAAAGAGAAGTAGTCATTTTAATCCAGTATTTATCGCATTATCAAAAACAAACATTCACGATGAACCATTGGATTTAATGAGTTTTAGAGATGATTCAAAGTTTTTCATTGTGAAGAAATCGCACAAAGGAAAAGAAATTCTATACCGCGAATTACCTGGTTTATGGAATGGAAGTATGAGTAATTGGAACACACTTTTCTTGAAAGTTTCGTCAAATGTTTTTACACCTGTAAAAAGTGTATTGGACTTAATTTAGAAGAGCTTTTGTCGTTTCAATAAGTATTTTAGAAGTAAGTCATGATAACCTGTATTTATATCTGTAGGGATAAAGTCAATTTTATAATCGGCACATTTTAGTTCTATGTCTCTAAAGTATTTTTTAATCGACTTTTTGTATTCTTCTTTAAACTGACTAGGCTGAAGCTTTATTTTTTCTCCTGTTTCCATATCGACAAGGTTATACGGTCGATTTTCTAATTCAAAATTGACTTCTTTCTTTTTGTCAATAACATGAAATACAACCACCTCATGCTTGTTGTGTTTTAAATGCTGCAATGATCTAAAGAATTCATCTTCCTCTCCAGGTTTGTCAAGTAAGTCAGAAAAAATAATGACTAGGCTTCTTTGATGACACAGCTCCGCAATTTCATGAATAGATTCAGCCGTAGAAGTTTTTTGAATATTACTTTCCTTGTATTGCTTTAGATGTTGCTCTAACTCATTGTATAAATACAGATGATGCCGAGTTGATGATTTAGCCTTTGTATGAAGGTTTAATTTGTCTGTAAAAAGAGAAAGACCAACAGCGTCACGTTGCCGTTTTAAAAGCTCAACCAATGATGCAACAGCATAAACTGAAAAGCTCAATTTGGTTTGTTCTTCATTTAATGGAAAAAGCATTGAACTCGAACAGTCAATTACGAGTTGACATCGAAGATTTGTTTCTTCCTCATATTTTTTAGTGAATAACTTGTCCGTTTTTCCGTATAATTTCCAATCAATATGTCGCGTTGATTCGCCTTTGTTGTATAGTCTATGTTCGGCAAATTCAACTGAGAAACCATGAAATGGACTCTTGTGTAAGCCTGTGATAAAACCTTCAACAACTTGCTTGGCAAGGAGCTCTATATTACCAAATACAGCAAGGTTTTCTCTATTAATTTTATCGACCATTAATTAAAAGTAAGAAAATTATATAAAGTTGAACAGCTATAATTGAATAATTAACTAAGCCGAAGTTTGAAGTATTAAACTAAGGTTTTCATTTTCGCTCTTTTAGCGTAAAGTGCGTTAAGAAAAACTCCTATTAAAATTATTGTGAACCCAACATTTACAAGCATACTCAGTTTTTCATTAAAAACAAAAAAGCCAATAAGAAACATATAAATCGCTCCAAAATATTGAAAAGGTGTAATTGTTGCAGCTGATCCAAGATGCAGTGCTTTCGTTAAAAGTATTTGTGCAAACTGAGTGAATATTCCAACTGTTAGAAGCAATAACCATTCTATACCGACCGGTAGTGTAAAACTCCAAAAACAGAAAATAGTCATAATTGGAATTGCAACCATTGGAAAATAAAGCACAATAGTAATTGGGGTATCGGTCTCTCTTAATTTAATTATTGCGGTATATGCTAATCCTGAAAAAACGGCTGAAACCATTCCAATTCCGATATAAAAAAGCGGAAGAGAGTCTGCTGTATTAACACTCTGTATAATCTGATCGAGTGTTATTAAACCAACACCGGCAAAGGACATTAAGATAAATACCCATTGAAGTAGTTTCACCCTTTCTTTCAGAATTATGATAGCAATGATTACGGTAAATATTGGAGCCAAATATTGAATAATTGTTGCAATAGCGAGAGGAAGGTGGTGTATAGTATAAAAGAACATTGTAAGTGCAATTGTACCAGCAATACCTCGGATTAACAACCATTTTTTATTATTCCCCCAGATTGGTATTTTTCTTCGCTTAATAATAAAAAGACTTATTGAAAATGAGACGATTGAGCGAGCCAATACAAGCTCATGAGCAGGATAAGAGCTTGTGACATTAAATAAACCGATTCCATCTCCAGCTCCGAGAATTTTCACGAAGAAATTTACAATTGCAAAGCAAATGCCAGAGAGAATAATATAAAGAATACCTTTTTTCAAAGTGCAAAGCTACTTTTTTGTATAATTGAAAACAATTATTTAGATGTATAGAAATTGATTCTTCATCAATTGTGGGTCAATTCCCATCATCATTGGAAACAGAAGATTTGAGTGTAAAAAATGGGGATTGGCAGGTTCTTAAGCTTTATAAGACTTGCTGGTTAAGAATAAAATAGCTGCAAGGTTATAATTTAATTCTTAGCTTAGCGTTAATAAAGCGAATTGTGAAGCACATCATTTTATATATCTTATTTTTTTTATGTTCTTCAACCCTTGTTGGACAAAAAATTGAGCCAAAATTAACCTTTAATGTTGAATTAGGTTTGCCTGTTACTCTAAAAAATGAGCCATTTAATGATGTTATGCAGGGATTAGCTGCAGCATCAGTTTATGGCCAATATAGTTTACCTTTCCATTTGAATTTTGGTGCTGGTGTGAGGTATTCCCTATTCACAATAAATGAATTTTCCGTTCCAGGTGCGTTTAGCGGAAATGTTCAAACTGCTGCTGGATTTTTTAAGGTCGGATATGATAAATATGCTACTGATAAATTAGCATATGATTTTGGAGTTAGAGTTGGGTATTCATTCAACTTTTCAAATGTTAAAGAGCTTAACCCTGAAGGAGAAACAATTAGATCAATAAATAATCAAATCAGCGCGCTAATGGTTGAACCACATTTAGGATTGATATTAGCTGTTGATGAGAAAAATGCTTACCGCTTTTCTGTTGGTTATAATATTGTTGGTTATGGTTTTAAACCAAGTTTTATTGGTATAGAATCTAATTCTGGATGGGATCCAAATGGATTCAGTGAAGTGACTCAGTTTCTAATTGTAGGTTTTGGATATACACATTACTTTATAGGAAAGAAGTAGAAACCTTTTAAGATGAATCTAGCAGAAATCAAAGACTTTTTTCAAGGAGAGCTCCCAGAATTTTCAAGAACTGAAATGAGTTTAATGGTGAAGTTATTAGTGCTGAAGATACTTGATATTTCCGACACTGAATATATGCTTTCTCAGGATTTAGTTTTCTCGAAGGAGAATGTCAAGTCACTGAAAAATAGTGTTATTGAGCTAAAATCGAATAATCCTTTTCAATATGTTTTAGGGGAAGTTGAATTTTACGGCGTAATGCTAAGTATTGATAAAAGAGCATTGATTCCTCGACCTGAAACAGAAGAGCTTGTTGATTGGATTGTAAATTCGGTTGATCATGAACATTATTCAACAAAAAAAGAGAATTTAGTGATGCTCGATATTTGTTCTGGATCTGGCTGTATAGCTTTTGGAATCAAGTCCAGGTTTAAAAAAGATAAAATTATTGCAGGGGAACTTTCCAAAGATGCTCTCAGCTTAATTGACGAGAATAGAATGAAAACGGAATTGGATATTGAAATTCTTGAGTTGGATGCTTTGGATATAGATACTTTCTCAAAAATAAAAAAGGAGAGTCTCGATATTATAGTCTCCAATCCTCCCTATATTCCTGTTGCAGAAAAAGTAAGCATGGGTCCGAATGTATTAGAACACGAACCTGAAATGGCATTGTTTGTTTCAAATGAGAACCCATTGCTTTTCTATAAGAGTATAGCTGAAATAGCGAAAGTCTATTTGAAATTATCTGGCAATATTTTCTTTGAAATTCATGAAGATTTTGCAAGTGAGGTTATGGCGATCTTAAAGTCGCTAAAGTTTGTTAACATTGAATTGAGGAAAGATTTGCAAGGCAAAGATAGAATGGTACGTGCGCAAAAGTTATCTTCACAATTATGAATGCTGATTCGGCTAAAATAGAAATTGAAAAATTATCAAAGGAATTAAATCAACATAATCAATCGTATTATGTTGAAGATAAATCGTTGATTTCAGATTTTGATTTTGATCAGCTTTTAATAAAATTACAGGAATTAGAAGAAAAATTTCCGCAATGGGCAAATGATTATTCTCCAACGAAGAGAGTAGGAGGCGATATCACAAAGAAGTTTGAAACAGTCATTCACAAGTATCCAATGCTTTCTCTTTCAAATACATATTCCAAAGAAGAAATCGAGGATTGGGTATCACGTGTAAAAAAAATGGTCGAAGATGATATCGAATATGTTTGTGAACTAAAATACGATGGTGTCGCAATTGGCATTCAATATATTGATGGGAAACTTACACAAGCAATAACGAGAGGAGATGGATCAAAAGGAGAGAATGTTACGGCAAATGTTAAAACCATCCGATCTATTCCATTGGTTTTAGAAGGCAATTACCCAAATGATTTTGAAATAAGAGGAGAGATATTCTTTCCTTTAGAGAATTTTAGAAAATTAAATGAACTGAAACGAGAATCTGGAGAACAAGAATTCGCAAATCCTCGAAATACAGCTTCTGGAACTCTGAAAATGCAAGATTCAAAAGTTGTCGCGCAGCGGGGTTTAGATTGTTTTTTATATGGCGTTTATGGAACTGGAAATTTGCGTGAAGGACATTTTGAAACAGTTAAAAAAGTGGCTGATTGGGGATTTAAAATTCCATCAGAAAAACTACGATATATAGAGAAAACAAAGTCACTAGACGGAGTAATGGACTTTATAGAATTCTGGTCGGAAAAACGTCAAAAACTTCCTTTTGAGATTGACGGAATTGTAATAAAAGTAAATAAATACCACAAACAAGAAGAGTTAGGATATACAGCAAAGTCACCTCGTTGGGCAATATCTTACAAATTTAAAGCAGAAAGAGTTGAGACATCTTTAATGAACGTTACTTTTCAAGTTGGACGAACAGGGGCAATCACGCCAGTTGCCAATTTAAAACCAGTACAACTTGGGGGTACAACAGTTCAGCGTGCTTCATTGTACAATGCAGATCAGATAGTTAAACTTGATTTACATGAAAATGATCAAGTCTATGTTGAGAAAGGAGGTGAAATTATCCCGAAAATTGTTGGGGTTAATTTAACTGAAAGAAGCGGCAATTCTAGGGCAATTAACTTTATAGATAAATGTCCTGAATGTGATTCTTTATTGAAGAAAAAAGAAGGGGAAGTTTTGCATTATTGCACCAATGATAAAGGTTGTCCAACTCAGCTGAAAGGGAAAATAGAACATTTTATTGGCCGTAAAGCAATGGATATTGACGGGCTTGGTGCTGAAACCGTTGATAATCTGTTCGAAGTGGGATTAATAAATAATATTGCTGACTTGTATGAACTGACATTTGATCAAGTCATAGAAATCGAAAGAATGGCTGATAAATCAGTAAATAACTTATTGTCTGGACTGAAAATGTCAAAAGAAATTTCTTTTCCGAAAGTGCTTTTTGGATTAGGAATAAGATTTGTAGGAGAAACGGTGGCGAAGAAACTAGCGAACTCTCTAAAAAATATAGATGCATTAATAGAGGCAAGCTTTGATAGTCTGATTGAGATTGATGAGATCGGTGATAAAATAGCGATATCAATTATTAGTCATTTTGAAGATGAAGAAAACATTGAAATTGTACAGCGACTTAAAGGTCATGGGTTAACTTTTGAAATTGAAGAAATAGAAGGTTCATCAACGAAACTTAAAGGATTGTCTTTTGTCGTATCAGGTGTTTTTACAAAATTCTCTCGAACAGAACTGAAAGAACTAATAGAGACCAATGGAGGTAAGAACATAGGGTCAATATCAAAAAAAACATCGTTTGTAGTTGCTGGAGAGAAAATGGGGCCTTCAAAATTAAAGAAAGCATCAGATTTAGGAGTTGAAATCTTAACAGAAGATCAATTTATAGCCTTATTGAATGAATAAAACGAAAAGCATGTGGTCCTCAATAAGGAAAGTAATCCTTGTTGTTAATTTTACCAATTTGGATGAATTAACAAAACTACGCGAGTCGATTAAAAAGGTTGGATTGAATATTCATGAATGCGTTATTCTATGCAATGTTTCGGATAGAAAAGAAAAGAATATATTACGTGAAAAGAACTCTGTTGTCTTTTTGAATGAAAAAGAGATTAATTTCTTTGGTAGAATAAAAAATGTAGAAGCAATAAAATTATTTACTAGAAAATTTGATTTAATGCTGGTTATTGAGGATTTGCCAAAGAAAATAGAGAAACAGATTACAAAATTAAATGTAAAAATGAAAGTAGGTGTGAATACTCAAAATGCGAATTTAGCGATTAGATTAAACTCTAATTCGAAGAGTCAGATACATTTGCTTGAATTTGTGAAAGAGACATTGGAAAAAATAAATTAAAAGAGAAATTAAATGAAAAACCCATTTATTGGCGCAGGAGTGGCATTAGTTACTCCATTTAATGAAGATCATACTATCGATTATCATGCCTTACGAAAATTGGTTCGATATCAGATTGATAATGGAATAGATTTCCTTGTTGTCCAAGGAACGACAGGGGAATCACCAGTATTATCGATGGATGAAAAACTAGAAGTGCTTCGTGTTGTTCAAAATGAAAATACAGGTAAAGTAAAGATCGTTTTTGGAATTGGTGGAAATGATACTGTTGCAATAGGAGAAACTTTAAAATCCTTACCTGGAGGTATTGATGGAATTCTTTCTGTATCGCCTTATTACAATAAGCCTTCACAGCAGGGGGTCGTAGAACATTATAAACACTTAGCAACTTGTACAGAATTACCAATCATTCTTTACAATGTTCCGGGAAGAACAGGGTCAAATGTAACAGCATCATCAACTTTAGAGTTGTCAAAAATAGAAAATATCATTGCGATGAAAGAGGCTTCAGGTGATTTTGGTCAGATTATGGATATTATTCAGAATATGCCAGAAGGATTTAGTGTGTTGTCGGGTGATGATGCTATTGTAGTTCCATTAATGTCGATAGGGGTAGAAGGAGTTATTTCTGTGAGTGCAAATGCTTACCCGAAATTATTCTCTGACATGGTGCATGATGCCGCTAATGGTGATTTTTTTGCAGCCAAAGAGAAACATTATAAATTACATCAAATTACCCAAATGCTTTTTGAAGAGGGCAATCCGGGCGGTGTTAAAGTTGCATTAGCGAAATTGGGAATAATGAAACCTTTTATGCGTCGACCGTTATACCCTGTGTCAGAGGAATTAAAGATACGAATTGAAGCTGAAACCGAAAAAATTATAGCTGGATGAAAGAAGCAAATAAAATAGTCGAAGCCATAATGAAGGCTGAAAATATTGTAATCACAAGTCACCGCTCTCCAGATGGAGATTCAATAGGTAGCTCTTTGGGGTTATATAATTTCATTACCGCTTTAGGAAGAAAGGCTTTGGTGTGTCATCCAGATGCTTGTCCGGCTTTTATTGAATGGGCTAAAAATGGTGTTGAGATCATTGATTTTGAGAGTGATGAAGAAAGAGTTCTTAAACATTTAGATGAGGCTGATTTAATTTTCTCACTTGATTATAATGCTGCAAGTCGTTTAGGAAGAGATATGTCACCTCACTTTGAGAAAGCAAAAGCTCAAAAAATAATGATTGATCATCATTTAGATCCTGATAATTTTGCGGATATAATGGTTTCTCAATCTGATGTTTGTTCAACAGCTCAATTGATCTTTGAGTTAATTGCATCATCAGACAATTTGAACCTTCTAAACAAAGAAATTGGGACTCCCTTGTATCTAGGTATCATGACTGATACAGGTTCTTTTAGATATTCTTCTTTAACTTCAAGAACACATGAGATATTGGCTATTTTATTGAGTAATGGTGTTAATCATACCGATATCCACGAAGCGACCTTTGACAATAATCGTATTGATAAGTTAAAATTACGTGCACATATTATTGCCGAGCGATTGGAGTTTTTAGAGGAGCTGAAAGTGGCTATAATTTCGGTAACGGAAGCTGAAATGGAAAAATTTAATCATATCAAAGGAGATACCGAAGGCATAGTAAATGTTGCACTTTCAATGGAAGGTGTAGAGGCTGCAGTGTTTTTTAGAGAATCGGGTGATATGGTTAAAATATCATTTAGATCAAAAGGAACTTTGCCTGTGAATACTATTGCTAACGATCATTTCAATGGTGGAGGGCATAAGAATGCGGCCGGAGGAGCTTCATTTGTGGGTCTTGAAGAAACGATTCAGAATTTTAAAAATGAGGCACCAAATTATTTTAAATGAAGTATTTTTTTTTCTTAATGATAGTTGCGTTGTTTTCTTGTGAAACTCCAGAAAAGGAAGCTTTTGATGTCAACTGGACGAAAAATAATTCTTCAGAATTGAATAAAAATTTGGCCATTCAAGAAGGGATTAACATCAAGTTATTTCTAGAAATGAGAAAGGATTGGACTTTAACTCAAACAGGAAGTGGCCTGCAGTATTTTATTTATGAGCATGGAGAAAAAGATACACTCATTCATCCAAGTAAGGGTAATATTGCAGAAATTGAATACGAAGTAAAACTTCTAGATGGAACGGTGGTTAGTAAGACAGAAATTAATGAGTACGAAGAATTTAAAGTTGACAATAGTGACATTGAGTCCGGAGTTCAAGAGGCCGTAAAGAAATTAACCAAAGGTGATCGTGCTAAATTAATTATTCCTAGTCATATTGGTCATGGATTGATAGGGGATTTGAATAAAATACCCCCATTAACGACTCTTGTGATGGATATCTATTTATTAGGAATAAAATAATGAAAATGAAAAGAATTAATGGAATATTGCTTGTCTTATCACTTCTTGCGATAAGTTGTTCTTCAAAAGGAATAAAAAAGCAAACCAATAATAAGCCTGAGAAAGAAAGTGAAATCTCAAAAGAAAACAGCGGTAATAATGTTTTAGATCAAGTATCAAAAGTTGTTGATAAATTAGAACTTAAGGATGGAGTGATAATTAAATGGGTAGAACATGGTTCAGGAGAAAAAATAGAATCGGGTGATTGTATTCTGATTGATTATAAAGTGTTCTTAGATGATAATACCGTTGTCGACGGTAATCATTTAATTGATAAAGAGTCAATCCCTTATATGGTTGGATTTAATATGCAGACAGAAGGCTGGTTTTTAGCGCTCAAAGAAATGAAAGTGGGTGACTTTGCTGAAATATTCATTCCAAGTGATTTAGCGAGAGGTGAGAAGGGAATAAAGGATTTGATTCCTCCGAACGCTGATAATACTTTGAAAATTAGAATCTTGGAAAAGCCGAAACCAACACGAGAAATCGATGGGAATAAAGTTTGGGTATTCGAAGAAAATGAAAGTAATAAAAGAGTATTCAACGAATCGAATGACATTGAATTTCATTGTATGGTTTCTACCAATTCTAATCCATTGTATGTGAACACATACCGTACTGGAAACATAATAAAAATGAGTTTTGCATCTAGCGGATACGTTCCAGGATTAAAGAAGGCGTTAATTAATGCTAAAAAATCGGATAGAATGTTTGTATTTGTCCCGTCTAAAGAAGCATACCGAAGTCAAGGCTATCGAGATGTTGTAGGTCCAAATGAAGATTTATTCTATAATATTTTGGTAATGAATATTACCGATCATTAATCAATGAAATGTTAACTTTGTCAAACGAAACTAAATGTTGAGTAAAAAAACTGTTATGCGAATTCTATTAATTGCTATATTAATTATCCCCTTTTCAAATTTATTTTCTCAGAAAGTTATTGATACACTTGAAACTGAAGATGGTACTATGATACTTTATTCGAATAGAACTTGGACTTATCTCGAAGACGTAAACTTTGACGGGGTAATGAATGAGTATCTATATGGCCAAGTTATTTCTGATACATCACTCCATTATACGCAAACATGGGACAAGGATTTGTGTTATACTTCTGATTTACAAAATGATGTCAATGAATTGAAAGATACAATTTGGATGTGTGTACAAGACAGTATTCATGATAACTTTGTGATTCCCTTTGACGGCGTTGTCACTTCACGATTTGGTTGGAGACGTGGTAAAAATCACAATGGGATTGATATCGACCTAGTAACTGGTGACACAGTGAGAGCCGCATGGTCAGGTAAAATAAGATATGCTAAATACAATACTGGTGGTTTCGGCAATCTAGTCGTAATTCGCCACTTCAATGGTTTAGAGACTTTTTACGCTCATTTGAGTAATCATTTGGTTGTGCCAAACCAAATTGTTATAGCTGGAGAACCTATTGGCTTAGGTGGCAATACAGGTCATTCAAGAGGGTCGCATTTACATTTTGAAGTGCGATTTTATGATATGCCTCTAAATCCTGAACGGATAATTGATTTTAAGAAAAATGAAGTGTTGGATGAAAACTTATTGGTACATCGAGGGATGTTCAGATCCGGAGGAGGATCAAGCACAGCTCATTCTTCAGGTTCTAGTAATGGGAAATATTATAGAGTAAGATCTGGAGACACCTTGGGTGCAATAGCAAGAAGAAATAGAACATCTGTTTCCCGATTGTGCCAGCTTAATGGCATTAGACCAACAACAGTTCTGCAAATAGGTAGAAATATTAGAGTTCGTTAACATACTTAAAAGGTTTTTTATTTTACTTTTGTCCTCAATGAAGCAAATATTATATATTGTCCTGCTGTGTTCTATTCTGTTTTTGACGGGATGTTCTAGCTATAATCAAGTACTAAAGTCAGATGATTACGGGGCTAAGTTTGACTTAGCCAATGAATTGTACGATGGAGGGGATGAAGAACGATCCATTGGACTATATGAACAAGTTTACCAGCGAATGCCAAAATCGGCAGAAGGCGAGGTGTCCTATTTTAGAATAGGAAAAGCTTACTATGTTTCTGGTGATGTCTACATGGCAGGTTATTACTTAAATGTTTTTGCGACAAGATTTGCGGATAGCCCTAAAGCAGAAGAAGCATTATTTTTAAGTGCAATGTGCGCAGTTTCTGAATCCCCACAACCTTCATTAGACCAAGAAGCTACAGAAATAGCTATATCTGATCTGCAACAATTTATTGATCGTTTCCCTAATTCTATACTTTTAGACTCAAGTAATCACATGATTGATAGACTTCGTTTCAAACTGGAGAACAAAGATTATAACGGGGTTAAATTGTATAACAGAACTGAGAATTACAGAGCAGCGGTAAGTGCTTCAATTACCTTTATGAAGACGTTTCCAATGTCGCAATTCAATGAAGAAGTAAGCTACATTTTAGTGGAGAATTCATATTATCTAGCTAAAAACAGCGTGAGGAGTAAAAAATTAGAAAGAATGGACAATACTATTGAAAGATATCGTATCTTTGCGATTGAATTTCCTGATTCTAAATACCTTAAAATTGCATCAAAATATTTAGATTTAATTGGGGGAGAAAAAAAGATTTTTGTAGAAGCAAGTAAATAAAAAGCATGGATTTTAAAAACAGTACAGCAGAGAAAACGACCATTACACGTAATACTGGTGAAATGGAAGCAAACACTCAAAATATTTATGAGTCTATTGTGATTATGGCAAAAAGGTCAAATCAATTGAGTGTTGAATTGAAAGAAGAGCTGACTTCAAAATTGGCGGAATTTGCTTCATCTACAGATAATTTAGAAGAGGTTTTTGAAAATAGAGAACAAATTGAAATTTCTCGATTCTACGAAAAATTACCTAAGACGGTGGCAATAGCGATGCAAGAATTGTTGAATGACAATATCTATGCTCGTAAGCCAGAAAGTAAAGAAGAGGAGTAAGTCCCTCTTAATTTACCCCATTTAACGATAATGTGTTATGCATGGAAAGCATATTCTTCTTGGAATTACTGGAGGAATAGCTGCCTATAAACTAACTTTTCTAATTCGTCTTCTAAAGAAGTGTGGAGCAGAGGTTAAGTGTATTATGACTCCTGCCGCAAAAGACTTTATTAGTCCGCTTGTAGTTTCCACTTTATCAGAGAATCCTGTTGGAATAGAATTTTGGAACAAAGATGATGGCACATGGGCTAATCATGTGGAGTATGGACTTTGGGCTGATCTATTCGTAATAGCGCCATTGACGGTAAACACATTAAGTAAAATGTCGACAGGTAATTGTGATAATTTATTGCTCGCTACTTATCTTTCGATGAAAACAAGTACGTTAGTAGTTCCAGCAATGGATCTTGATATGTACGCTCACCAAACAACAAAAAGAAATTTAGCTCAATTAAAAGCTGACGGAGTGATTATAGTTCCAGCAGAAGAAGGAGAATTGGCAAGTGGATTGACTGGAGAAGGTAGAATGGCAGAGCCAGAAACAATATTCAGTGAAATAGAGAAAATAATTGGGAATTCCAAAGCTGATTTCTTCGAACAGAACATATTGATAACCGCTGGACCGACACATGAATTATTAGATCCAGTTCGATTCATCGGTAATTATTCAAGTGGAAAGATGGGCTATGCAATTGCTGAAGAACTAATTGAGAGAGGAGCAAACGTAACTTTGATATCAGGTCCAACCAACTTGACGATTAAATATAATCGTTTAAGAAAAATAGATGTTAATTCTGCAGAAGAAATGTTTGATGCTGTAAAAAGTGTATGGCATGATTCGACAATAGGAATTTTCTCGGCAGCAGTTGCGGATTATCGTCCAAAGAATAGAGGAACAGAAAAAATCAAAAAGAAATCGGATGAACTTACGATTGAATTGATTAAAAATCCTGATATTCTCAAATGGGCTGGTGCTAACAAAGGAAAGAATCAAACACTAATTGGCTTTGCTTTGGAGACTCAAAATATGAAGGAGAATGCCAGTGTTAAATTAAATGCTAAGAATTTAAACATGATTGTGATGAATTCTTTGAAAGATAAAGGGGCAGGTTTTGGACATGAAACAAACAAAATTAGTATTTTAGATAATCGCAATAATTACAAAGCTTTTAAGTTAAAGAGTAAAAGAGCAGTTGCAAAAGATATTTTAAATTATTTAAAAACATATATTGGATGAAATCATTATTAACTATTTTTTCTCTATTTCTGATGTTTAGCAACTTAAACGCGCAAGAATTGAATTGCCAAGTCAGTATCGTAATAGATGCTAAATTGGAAATTACGAGTGTGGAAAGAGAGATTTTGGATCAATTAGAGAACACAATTTATGAATTAATGAACAATACCTCTTGGACTAAGGATGATTTCACCGTTGAGGAAAGAATAAATTGTAACGTTCAACTTCAAATAGAAGAAATCCCATCAACTGGAACGTTTAAAGGGTCAATGCAAGTTCAATCATCGCGACCTGCCTTAAATTCTAGTTATAATACAACAGTTTTTAATTTTCAGGATAAGGACATAGCATTTTCTTACACAAGAAACGCAGCTTTGATTTTTACACCCAATCAGTACAAAGATAATCTAACTTCTTTGCTGGCTTTCTATGCATTTTATGTAATCGGAATGGATTATGATACATTCTCACATTCAGGTGGAACCAAGTATTTTCAGAAAGCGCAACAAGTAGTTGTTGATGCTCAAACCTCTGGAGCACCAGGATGGAAATCAAATGAACGAGGAAAGCGAAATAGGTATTGGTTGGTAAATAATATTTTACAAGAATTTTTCTATCCCTTACGAGATTGCTTATATCTCTACCATAGAAAAGGAATTGATGAACTTTACAATGATATAATTCAAGGTAGAAAGGAAGTTTACATTGCATTAGAAAAGCTGACTAAAGTTTCTGCACGGAGACCAAATTCAATGAATGTTCTAAATTTTGTTCAGGCGAAATCAAATGAAATTAAAAACTTGTATGCAGAGGCAGAGGCAAGAGAAAAGAATCAAATCGTTAATTTATTGAAAAGATTGGATCCAACTAATTCTTCCAAACATCAAGAGATTCTTAATTAATGATTTCTTCCTTAAGAATAGAAAATTTTGCATTAATTGATTCTGCAAATATTAAATTTGATTCAGGATTTACTGTTATTACTGGAGAAACTGGCTCTGGGAAGTCAATTTTATTGAATGCATTGAATTTAATCCTTGGAGAAAGAGCAAATTTTTCTGTCATTGGTAATAAAGGGGATAAATCGTTCGTTGAGGCTGAATTGAATATTGCTAAATTTGGATTAGAAGAATTTTTTACGTCTAATGAATTGGATTATTTTGATAATACGATTGTTAGAAGAGAGATTTCTAAGTCAGGAAGGTCGCGAGCATTTATTAACGACACCCCAGTACAGTTAAGTGTTTTAAAAGCCTTTTCTTCACAATTGATTCATATTCATTCTCAATACAATACTTTGGAGCTAAAAGATCTCAGTTTTCAGCTGAAGGTATTGGATGTTTTAGCAAATACGAGTGAAATGAATTTAAACTATCAGCGTGAATATGCTAAGTATGTTTTCTCAAAAAAGGCTATTAATGACAAGAAAAGAACATTAGAAGACTCATTATCACAAGCTGATTATAATGAATTTCAGTTGCAAGAATTAACTGCATTGCACTTGAATGATGTTGATTATGATAAAACACAAATAGAAGTTACAAAAGCGGAGAATTCAGATGAAATACGTCAAGGGTTTAGCTCGATTCTTCAAGTGTTACAGGGGACAGATTCGATAACTGAACGAATCACAGAGTTAATTTCATCCTTATCTAAAAGTGTAGAATTCGATAGTTCTTTGTCGGAATTTAAATCAAGATTAGAAACGATATCAGTAGAATTAAATGACATCGTTGATGATAGTGAACAAGGGGCGAGAAAAGTTGAATTCGATCCTCGAAAATTGGATGAATTGATTTCTAAAATTGATAATTATAATCGAATACTAGTTAAACACCGTGTAAATTCTCAAGAGGAATTAGTGACCGTTTTTGAAAGTTTAGCTTCTTCCTCAATATCATTGACTGAATTAAAAAATGATATACTAAACCTAGAGAGTAGTCTATTAGTCGATTATGAGAAACTGTCTAATCTTGCTGACGAGCTTCACCAAAAGAGAAGTACTGCAACAAATGATATACAGAATTCGATCAAGAAAGAATTAGGCGAATTAAAATTAGAGAATACTGAGCTAATTTTTAGTTTATCAAAAAATACAGAGTTAAACACGACTGGAATTTCTCATCTAGAAATACTATTCAGTCCCAATATTGGTGTCGACCCTGTGCCAGTTCATCAAGCAGCGAGTGGGGGGGAGCTATCTCGAGTAATGCTGGCTCTTCAAAGTTTAATGTCTTCAAAAGTGAAACTTCGATCAATGCTATTTGATGAAATTGATACTGGTGTTTCTGGGGATGTAGCACAAAAGATGGGAATAACTCTTAGTAAAATGGGGCGAGGAATGCAAGTGATTGCAATAACTCATTTACCTCAAGTTGCAGCAAAAGGAACACAACATTTAAAAGTGATCAAGAAGATTATTGATGGACAAACATTGTCTTCAGTTCTTGAATTGAGTTCAGAAGAGCGCATTAAGGAAACTGCACGATTGATGAGTGGAGATCAGATTAATGATGCTGCCATTGAAAATGCAAAAGCTTTGATGCAATAATGGATTTCAAACTATCATTTAATGTAGACGTAAATGACTTAAAATTAAGTCATAAGGACCGAATTGTTACAATTGGGAGTTGTTTCTCGAATGAGATGGCGTCTAAATTAATCGAATCGGGTTTTTATTGTGAAGCAAACACATTTGGCACTTTGTTTCATCCGTTGTCGATACTTAAAGTAATTGAGGCTTCCGTTGAAGATGATCAAAACGTAGATTATCACCAACGAGAGGATTTACACTTTTCATGGGATAGCGCTGGAGAAGTATTCGCATTGAAAGACCTTGAATTGAAGTCTAAGATTATTAATTTAAGGTGTAAATTTAAACATGAACTATCCACAGCTAAGCTATTGATTGTAACTTTTGGAACTGCTTGGGGATATGTGCATAAAGAATTAAATTCTATTGTTGGGAATTGCCACAAAGCATCTTCTAATTTGTTTGACAAAGAACTATTCAGTATAAACGAAATGGAATCCGAATGGATTATTTTAATTGAGAAGTTAAAGTTGTTCAATCCAAATTTAAAAATACTATTTACTGTTAGTCCTGTTAGGCATAAGAAAGATGGATTAATTGATAATAATCGTAGCAAGGCACGTTTAATCGAACTTACGCATTTACTTGTTGAGAAAACTGGTTCCCATTACTTCCCTGCATATGAACTATTAATCGACGAATTAAGAGATTACCGATTTTTTGGAGAAGACCTCGTACATCCCAATAAAATAGCTGTTGATTATATCTGGAATGCTTTTAAACTTTCCTCAATTGACAAAGTTGGACAAAGTATAATTGACGAATTATTGCAATTGAAACGGCAAATTAATCACAAGAGTTTGTATGCCGACTCTGTTGCAGATAAATTGAGATGTGAAAAGGCTAAAAAAATGAAAGCAACGTTCTTAGAGAATCATCCTGAAGTTAATTGGGGTTAAATACACTATTTTTCGTTTCTTGTCAGAGTAATCAATTTAAGAATTTTCAATGGTGAAAATGATATCGTTTTGTCAACGAAAGCCTATACTGGTTCTTAGCATAGTTTTTATGTTAACAGTCCTCGTTCGCTTACCAAATTTGAATAGACCACTTTCTAAGCATCATGAGTTTAACGCTGCGTTAATATTGATTCCTATGGACATCTGGAAAGAGTCTTCGGCAAAGGCTTATGATTTTAGTCCAGTAATGACTTATTGGAACCCTCATGATAAAGAAATAAATAATATAACGGTTGAAGGCATCGAAAAAGAAGGGGATTATTATTATTTATCTTTTCCATCGATGACGTATATCTTACCCTATGTTTGTTTTCAATTATTTGGAGTAGCTCCATCACCAATTGCTTTGCAGGTCTTTAATATGTTAATTCATTTCATTTGCATTCTGTTGATTTATTTAATCATTAAAAATATTTCTGTACGAATTCTAGGAAACGGTAACTATCATATATCAGCAATAATAGGATCAATAATATTTGCGTTCTCACCAACTCCTCTTTGGTTTATGGGGAATGGTTTACGCATCATACTCTAGTAGTGGTTTTCATTCTTTGGGCGATATTGTCCAGCGTAAAACTACTTTATGAGAATAAGGAAAGGCTTTTAATGAATACTTTTCAGTTATTAGTCGCTTTATTTTTCGCTGGTATGACCGCGTGGATTTCATTTATATTAATGTTTATTCTAACCGTATTTGCCTTATTAAAGAAACAGAAAACAAAAGCTATATATGCGTTGATAGTTGTCCCTGTGATTTCTGGTTTAGCATCAATTTTACTTACATACCTGCAGTATTCAAAAGTTGTAGGTAGCGATACGTTTATAGAATACATGCAAGGTCGTTTTTCAGTACGAAGTTCTGCTAACAAAGAAAACATCACCTTCTTTCACCTTGTTTTTGGAACTTTTAAATGGTATGTGCTTGGTTACTTGCCAGCCCTGTTATTGCTTATTTATGAGTTCTTGAAGTTGAATTATTTCAAGAATTTATTATCGAAAAGTGTAAAGTTATTTTTGCTGCTTGGACTATTTTTTGTTTTTTCACATCATTTTTTGTTGAGTGAATTCACAATAGCTCATAACTATTCTGTGTTGATTGATGGTGTTATTATTAGTCTGTTTTTAGGTTTGATTTATCAGCAACTAGAAAGTGAAGGTCGCTTAACAACAAAACGATTGACTTTTATTCTGCCAGTTTTATTTCTTTCGATCGGACAATATTACTTTATCAACCGTCCAGGAATTTTTGGACAGAATGGAGAACGCTATGACTATATGAAGGCAATTGGACATAGTATTAAAACCAATTCAGTCCCTTCAGATTTAATTTTCACGCTGAATCTAAAGGAAAAACCTAATCCTCAAGTCATTTATTATGCAAAACGAAATTTTCATCAGCTTAATAATATGTGTGAGGTAGAAGAGATTCTTTCTAAAGAGAATAATGTGAGTGCTAAGGTGTTCATTATTAAAGACAATAAAGTTGATTCAATAGTATCACTGAAGTCTAATTAGAATATTGATAATACAACATAAAAAAAAAGAGGCCGAAGCCTCTTTCCTGTATTATAACGAATCGGTTTAGCTATTTCGAAATAGGTATAATATTTCCAGCGTATTCGTTACGTTCACCTCTTTCTGGGTTTTCCAGTACTACTTTCCAAATATATGAAGCTTGATACTTCACAGCTTGTCCAGTTTTACGGTCTGTCCCATCCCATCCTCGAGTAAAGTCATTTGTTTGATAAACTGTACGCCCATCAGTTGGATCAATAATAATAAGATTGAATTTAACGTTTCGTTGCGTTAATGCATAAGGCATAAACGTATTATTACGTGGGTCTGAGTCATTGGGTATAAATGAATTCACAGCCATTAAATTGTAATCAGTTTTTACGTAATGGTTATGTGCTACTGTATTTTT
>CAJQQA010000238.1 GCA_905480355.1 uncultured Flavobacteriales bacterium
ATTGTATCTGTTACCAACGATTTATATACGGATCAGCGGGTCAATAAGGTTTGTGTTTTTTTGATGGATCAAGGCTATGATGTCTTGCTTGTAGGCCGTATTCGGAAATCCAGTGTCCCATTATTGGAACGACCTTATCAAACGAAGAGAATGCGTTTACTTTTTGAAACTGGACCCTTGTTCTATGCCAGTTTCTCGATTCGCTTATTTTTATTCTTACTTTTTAGAAAAGCGGATGTACTCGTTTCAAACGATTTGGACACGCTGTTGCCAAATTATCTTGCGCAAAAATTTAAACGAAAAGCTCGACTTGTTTATGATTCTCATGAATATTTCACAGAAGTCCCAGAGTTAATTAACCGCCCGAAAGTTCAAAAATTTTGGTTAAGAATAGAACGCAAGATTTTCCCGAGGCTGAAATCGGTGTATACCGTAAATGAATCAATAGCGGCAATTTATTCTAAACTGTATTCCAAAGAAATCAAAGTAGTGCGAAATATTTCTCCGCTTTGGAGCGCAATAAATCTAAAAACAAAACAGGAACTAGGCATTCCTGAAAACAGCCACCTTATTATTCTTCAAGGTGCAGGAATAAATATTGATAGGGGTGCGGAAGAAGCTGTAGAAGCAATGTGTCAAATTGATGCAGTTCTTCTGATTGTGGGCGACGGAGATGTGGTGGAGATTCTTAAAATAAAAGTGAAAAAATTGGAGCTGACAAAAAAGGTGTTGTTTTATGGCAAAAAGACTTATCATGTAATGATGAATTTCACTCACTTTGCGGATATTGGATTGACACTTGACAAACCATCTAACTTGAATTATAAGCTCTCGCTGCCAAATAAGCTGTTTGATTATATGCACACATATACAGCTGTTGTTGCTACAAATATCAAAGAAGTTGCTCAGGTCGTCACAAAAAATGAGATTGGAACAATTGTAATGGATTTTACGGTGGATAATTTAGCTGAATCAATAAATTCAATATTAAACGACCAACAGCTGTTAGCGCAATACAAGGAGAATTGTAAGGCTGCAGCATTGACAGAAAACTGGCAGAGAGAAACCAAAATATTGAAAGAAATATACCCTAAAGTAACGACCAAGAATGACTAAAAAATTGCACATTGTTTCATTTGACGTTCCTTTTCCTGCGGATTATGGGGGTGTTATTGATGTGTTTTATCGTTTGGTAGCTTTAAAAGAATGTGGTTATGAAATTACATTACATTGCTATCAGTGCGGTCGAGAAAGCCGAAGCGAACTGGAGGAATATTGTGAAGAGGTTGTTTATTACAAACGAAGGAGATCTGTTTTCTCAGTATTAAAAAAATCACCATTTATTGTAGCGACAAGGAATTCTAAACGTCTTTTAGAAAACCTATTAAAGGACGAATCACCAATCATCTTCGAGGGGCTCCACACATGTTATTTTCTTGACAATAAAGCATTGAAAGGCAGAATAAAAATAGTTCGAACACACAATATTGAACATGATTATTACGCTGGATTAGGGAATTCAGCTCAAGGATGGAGAAAGTGGTTTTTTGCCCAAGAATCGAAGAAACTAAAGACTTTTGAGGCAATATTAAGTAAGGCAAGTGCTGTTTTGGCAATTCAAGAAAACGACGTAAAACATTTTTCCCAACTAAATAAGAACAGTATTGTTATGTCTGCCGCGGCACCACCAGTTAATGCTGATTTTAATGCTGAAACAAAAAATTATTGTTTGTTTCATGGTAACTTATCTGTTTTGGAGAACGAAAATGCAGCGATTTGGGTATTGAATCAAATAACATTTCCTGAAACCTCCCCCTTGATTATTGCAGGAAAGAATCCATCTAAAAGGATGAGGTCACTTTGCACAGCAAGCAACGTAAAACTTATGGCGAATCCAAGCGAATTGGTGATGGATAAATTAATTATGGAGGCCAGACTTCATATAGCGTATACAGAGCAATCTACAGGTTTAAAACTGAAATTAATTGCGGGATTAAATTCATCAGGTCACGTAATAGTTAATCCAAAAATGGTTGAGGGAACTTCTTTAGCTGAAGTTTGTCTTGTGGCAGAAAGCCCAAAAAGATTTACTGAGCTAGTACAGCAATGCTCAAGCCAAGCTCTTTCAGCAGATCAATTTGAAAAGCGGCAAAAAGTGCTTTCAAAGCAGTTCAATAATTCTCAAATTTGCACTATCCTTAGAGAAATAATTAAATAGCATAAAAAAAGGGCGATTCTCAAAAGAACCCCCCCTTTAAATTCAATCAACTAATGACTACTCAACGATTAACCTCTTCGTTGTTTTTTGTCCATTAACTGTTAATTCTACTAAGTAGACACCAGCTTCTAAAGCCGAGGTATTTAAATTAACTGTAGATGAAGCAATTGTTCCATAATCATTTGATGAAATAACTTTTCCATTTAAAGTAATAAGAGAAAGTTTTACACCAGATTCTTCTTTCAAAGTAATTGCAATTTTCGCAAACGTTGTTGCAGGATTTGGATAAACATTTAACACATCGTCAATGTTTGATGATTCAATTTCACCTAAGCTTACTGCACACGTTGGAACAAATCCATTAGTAACAGCTCCATTAATAGAAGTCATATCTGCATTGTCAATTTGACCTGAAGGAGAAACTAACATTCCAACAATATGCATGTTGTTTTCATCCCAACCTGCAGGTAATGTCCATGCGAAGTTTTGAGTAACTACTTCTCCACTAGCAAATGATGTAGGAAAACAATCATTATTTCCTGTAAAAGAATTTGAAATTGCTCTTGCAACATGATCATAAACCATATCAATAGCTGGAACTGGATTACCAAGTAATTCAAATCCACCCATTACACCATTACCACCACCAGCGTAGCTGTTAGCTTGAGCATAACCAGAACCTCCAGTAACACCATCTTCAGTTAACACACAAATCATTTTATAACCATTCGTACCAGCCGTTTGAAAATCAGCAGAAACCGAAACTACTAATTCTCTTGTAGTTGAATTCCAAGTAGCACCATTTGTCATCATTGCAGATGGAGCTGTTTGTAATCTTGCAAAAAAGTTGTTTGACATATTTCCAGGATCTACTTCTGGACCTCTATCAACTAATGCTGAAGGATAACCTCCTATCAATGTTCCAATTCCATTATCATATTCAGTAACTGCCATTGGATCACCATTGTGAACAGCAATACCTGCCCAGTAACCATCATAATCAGCTGCGAATCTATCCATAGCTACGGTACCACGAGGACACCATTGACACCAGGTTCCTGTTCCTTCTTCACCAACTACCATTTTTCCCGCAGCAGGTACAATTGGGTCAATCAATTGACAAGCATCATCATCAGTAGCATCACCATCAACACCACCATTTACATTACTAACAGTTGCAGAAGCTGTACTTGAACCTGCAACTAACAATGCAGATGAAGTGAAAACAACTTCCATTGAAGTTCCAGCTGCAAAATTTAATCCTGTTAAATTCTCTGTATAAGGCGTTCCGTTATAGTCAACAACAACATCCATAGAAGTAATCTCAGTTGAACCTGAATTTGTAACATTTACAACTGGAAAAACACTTGATCCAGCAATAATTCCACCAATATTAAATCCTGATAAAGTTGCATTTAAAGCTGCTGCCGTGTATGGATTATGATCAAACATAATATCATCCATATAGAAACTACTGTTTAGTATTGGGTATAAATCAGCTGATGCGATAGTCGCCCCTGCCATTTCCCAAACACCGATACAAGCTCCGTCGACTGAAGCTTGCCAACGTCCTGTTGAAAGATTAGCTTCAATTCTTATTGTAAACCATGTATCATCAGCATATGCTCCAAACGCCACTTCTGATGCCGCATTATCGATGGCAATAGAACCACCATCTATGTAACAGTTTATTGTATAAACTCCACCAGCTATAGCTGTACCTTGAAAATTAAAATATGCATTCCTACCTGCATCAACAAAAAACTTTGATTCAAATACAAATATACCATCAGTATATTGTTGACCAAAATCTAACAATACATCTTGGGGTCCTCCGTTTGCACCTGTTGATGAGAAATAAATTGAGTTATTTGGTGATGAAGCTTGTAAATTAGTCACTTGAGCATCTTCTGCGCCACCAATTGCACCACTCCATGTTGACCAATAAGCCGAAGTTGGTCCGATATAATCGCCAACTGTTAAAGCATCAAAATTATCAGAGAAAATCTGAGCGTTTGCACCAGAGAAAATCAATAATGATGAAAGTAAAAATGTAATTTTTTTCATGTAATTAAGTTTTTTAGAATTACAAGGTACAATTTTATTCTAATATAATATATTGAATATCAATAGTCTTGTGTTTTCTAAATCTTCCTTTCTAATACATCACCCCCCTAGGTCCCAACGCATGTTTGCCAAAACCTGACACTTTCCAAAGCAACATTAAAATCAGTGCAGGCATCGAACTTATCCGAAAGGATTGATGTTTGTCCGCATGAAAACGCGGAGTCGCAATTAATGCGCATAGTAAATTTCTTTTCTGACAAGTGGACTAACTGAATTTGAGATTATCTATATTTGAACGGAATTCAATTCACAAGGAAAAGTATGGGAGTAAATAGTTTCAGTAATGCGCAATTCACACCATTGATAATTGGTAGTTTGTTATTGGCATTATCTGTTTTGCTTTTTTCAAGAAAGAGAGGTGTCAGCTTATTTTTGTTATTCTTTGGAGCTATATTTTTCGGACTTTTTGTCGCAAATTTGAACCTGTTTTTAGAAATTTGGGATGAGCAATACCATGCTTTGGTAGCGAAAAACTTATCAGATGACTTTTTGAAACCAATTTTGCTAAACAATCTCATTTTTGAATACAATAGTAATATTTGGACAAACAATTCTGTGTGGCTTCACAAGCAACCATTATTTTTATGGCAAATTGCGGCAAGTATTAAGTTATTTGGTCCAACAGTATTTGCTGTAAGATTCCCCAGTATTATTATACACGCAATTATCCCTTTATTTATTTATAAAATTGGGAAGATTGCAGTAACTGAGCGCTCAGGATTCTATGGGGCTTTGTTTTTTACATTGGCTTATTTTCCTTTAGAATTAATTTCAGGAAGATTTTCAACCGATCACAATGATGTCGCATTCTTGTTTTATGTTACTGCTTCGGTTTGGGCTTGGTTTGAGTATCAAAACTCAAAGAAATGGAAATGGCTTGTCATGATTGGTCTATTTTCTGGCGGAGCAATTCTCGTTAAATGGCTCGTTGGCCTATTAATCTATGGCGTATGGGGAATTTCTAAATTGATTTCAGAATACAAAGAGAAATTTTCGGTTAAATCATATTTACCGATTCTATATTCTTGTTTAGTGTGCATCTTTATTTTTCTTCCTTGGCAATTGTATATTTTGATTGCATACCCTAATGAAGCGTTGTATGAGCTTCAGCTGAATTCAGCTCATTTTTTCGAAGTAATTGAAGGTCATGGTGGCCCTTGGCATTTCCATTTCACGGAAGCTTTTAAAGTGATGTATGGTTCGGGTGATGCTTTGCCGTTTATTTTTCTTTTAGCATTTATTCTATTTATTACACGAATTGAGCGACTGATTTTCCGAGTATTCCTCGTAACTATTGTCGTAGTTATTTATTCTTTTTATTCGATTGCCGCTACAAAAATGTTAGCATTCACAGTTGTTTTGGCTCCCTATATTTATTTAAGTCTGGGGAGTCTAATCGATAGAGGATTAATTTATTTAGAGAATAAAAAAACAAATAAAATTGCAATCGCAGGATTCACTGCTACTTTATTAATAGGAATTACGATGATACTGCCTAACTTTTCTAAGATTACGCAATACCATGGCGCAAAAAATATAAAAATTAATGAACATGTAATTTTAAAGAATTTTGAGAAGAAAATTATTCTTTCACTTGATGCTGAATTGCAGGGAGAATATATATTGTTTAATTGTCAAATAACAGAAAACGGACACATACCATTTATGTTTTTCACAAACCATAGTGCCTTTACTTTTATACCGAGCGAAGATCAATTATTGTTGGCAAAAAAAAATAATACAAACATTGCCATTCTTGATTTAGGAAACTTGCCCGAATACATTAATGCAGATGAATCGATTAGGAAGATTGATGCTACTCACTTTCAAGGTTTGATAAAAAAGTAAAAATGATTGCGCGAATAATTTAAACACCAGATGCTTTCATGGGGTCAAAACTCTTGGGTGTGTTTACTTCATTAACAGTGGTGTTTTCAACTCTTAAGATTCTTCCAGGAAATTTTTCAACGAGTACCATATCATGCGTCGCCATTAATATTGCCGCTTTCTCTTCTTTGGCAACAGCAATTAGCAAGCGCATAATTTCTTCTGAAGTTTCAGGGTCTAAATTCCCAGTAGGTTCATCTGCTAAAATCAGGTGAGGCTTGTTTAATAGGGCTCGGGCAATTGAAACACGCTGCTGTTCTCCACCAGAAAGCGCATGTGGCATTGCATTAATTTTTTGTTCAATTCCTACGAGTTGTAAAACTTCTTTAGCACGTTGGGCCATTAACTTTTTGTCTTTCCATCCCGATGCCCCCATAACGAACATTAGGTTTTTTAAAACTGTCCGGTCAGTAAGCAATTGAAAATCTTGAAACACAATGCCTAGCTTTCTTCGCAATGTTGGAATATCTTTTTTTCGCAGAGAATTTAAGTCCAATTCAGCAATTGTACCGCTGCCAATTGTCAAGCGCAGTTCTCCGTAAAGTGTCTTCAATAAGCTACTTTTCCCAGATCCCGTTCTCCCGATAAGGTAAACGATTTCATGCGCCTCTATAACAACATCAACGTTCTTTAAAACGGTCACTCCGCTTTGTTGTATTTCTCCTGATATTATTTCTATAACCTTACTCACATTATTGCTTTTGTGATGTAAAGAACGTGAAAGAAATAACACAATACTGTCAATCAAAAGAAATAATCTTAACAAAATTGAGTTTAAAACTTTTGAAACACCTCTCCAGTTTCCGATTCAAGTAATGTATTTTTACTCATTAAACTAATCGTTGATTAAAAGCAGCTCAATGAAAAGAATACTTATTATTCTAGTATTAATATGCAGTACACCCGTCTTTTCTCAAAGTTCGGACAAGTACAATAGTGAATTCGAAAACTTTTATCGCGCAGAAGACTTGTTTGAGAAAGAACAATATGCAGCTGCAAGAAAAGAATTTAGAGTTTTTATTAATAATTATGCTTTTCCGAATAACCCAATGTACATCAAGGCTCTTTATTACGAAGCTGTTTCAGCATTGGCGCTATACAACAATGATGCAATAGTCTTATTGAAAGATTTCAATAAGAATTACCCAGAATCCATCTATAAACAAGCGATTTATTTTAAACTTGGAAAGCATTTTTACTACAAAAAGAAGTACGAAGTCGCCCTGACTTGGTTCAATAAGCTAAGTATACAAGATATAGAGGAAGAAGACAGAGATGAGTTTTATTTTAAAGTTGGGTATGCTAATTTTAAGCAGAAAGCTTTTGAAGCTGCTCGGAGTTCTTTTTACGAGGTAAAAGAGGGGGGTTCTCAATATGCTTCACCAGCGTTGTATTATTATTCTCATATAGCTTACCAAAATGAAAAGTATCAAACAGCGTTACTTGGATTTTTGAAGCTTGAAGGTGATGAGAAATTTGGAAAAGTGGTTCCCTACTACATTACCCAGATTTATTATTTACAGGGAAAATATGAGCTGGTAACTGAATACGCAAAAAAAATATCAACTACAGATAAAATCGTCAATGAAAAGGATATGGATCATCTCATTGGAGATGCATTTTACCGAACTGGAAAATACGACGAGGCGGTTCCATATCTTGAACGATACAACAAAGCAAAAGTAACAACACGCGAAGATGATTATCGTTTAGGATATTCATATTTTAAAAGTAGATCCTATATGAAAGGGATCCGTCTGTTCGACCTTGTGAAGAAAACGAAAGATAGCCTTGGACAGGTTGCGTTTTATCACATTGGAGAATCGATGTTGAAATTAGAGAATTTAGCATCAGCAAGAGCTGGCTTTGACGGTGCATCTAGAATTAATTCAGATCAACGAATACAAGAGGACGCGTTGTACAATTTTGCAGTGCTTTCATACAAGCTGGACATTAACCCTTACGATGAGGCTGTGGAAGCATTTGAACAATACTTGTCAAAATACCCAGAAAGCTCGCGTCGAGACGATGTTTATCAATACTTGATGAATGTTTATATGAGCACAAACAATTATCCAAAAGCACTTGCCTCCTTAGATAAAATTCCGAACAAAGACATTCGCTTAAAAACAGCGTATCAAGTAATTACATTCAATCAAGGAGTTGAACGTTTCCAAAAGGCTGACTATCCTGCTGCAATTAGTTCCTTTAACCTGGTTAATAAATATCCTATTGATCCAGTTATTTCAGGGAAGTCAATTTATTGGATAGCGGACGCGAATTTTCGATTAAGAAAGTTTGATAAAGCCATAGAGGGCTTCAATAGATTTTCTGTTCTTCCTTCTACTCTTGCCAAAGAATTGCAAACAGAAGCCCATTACAATATTGGTTTTGCCTATCTGGAGAAAAAAGAATTGGCAAAATCAAACGAAGCATTTCGATTGTATTTGCAAAACAATCCAGAGAACAAGCATAAAAGAGCAGATGCAACTATGCGGGTTGCAGATAATTATTTTGTGTTAAAAGAGAATCAACTGGCCATCAGGTTTTATAAAGAAGCTCTTGTATTGAACTCTGGATTCGAAGACCAGGCATTGTTTTATATGGCGAAGACTTATGGCTACAGTGGTGATCCTCAAACTAAAATACTGCACTTGTTAAACATTGTCAATAATTACAAAGGATCAAAGTATTTACAAGTTGCGATATATTCAATTGCAGAAACGTATCATTCTGAAGGGAATTTAACTAAGGCTATTCAGTATTTTAAGAAAATAGTTTTCGATTACCCATCATCAGCTCTGTTAGTAACCTCCAAGTTGAGTATCGCTGATATACATTTTAAACAAGTAGAATATAGTAAATCGGAAAGTGAATACAGAGAAATCTTAGACAAGCATGGAAGTGACACTCAAGTGTGTGATAGAGCAGTTCGAGGTTTAATCGATATTTATAAAGCATCTCAACAACTGGAAAAAATAGATGGATTAATTAGCGAATATGAATGCGCAAACTTTTCTGAAATAGAAAAAGAAGATCTTTATTATACTCCCGCAATGGAAGCTTATGATGCTGAATTGTATGAAAAAGCAATACCATTGTTTGAAACATATTTATCAAAATTTCCAAATGGACGCTATAAGAATGAAGTTAAAAACTACATGGGGAATTGTCATTATGAACTTGGTGATATAGAATCGGCAGTTGCTCAATACATGGAAACACTAGACGGACCGGATAATGGGTTTACTGAGCTTGCAGCTTCTCGTGTTGCAAACTTTTTATACAATGAGGGACGTTACGAAGAAGTCATAAGATATTACAAGAAGCTAGAGGAAATAAGTTCTACTCCAGACATAATCTTTAACGCACAGTTGGGGATGATGCGGAGTAATTTTTTGATTGAAAATTGGGCAAGCTCGGCGAAATACGCAGATATCGTTCTTGGTAATTCCGAAATCAATAATGATCTCAAACTGGAGGCTAATTATGCTAAGGGAATGGCAAATTATAATTTAAAGACTTATGATACGGCAAAAACATCATTGATATGGGTATTTAGTAATACGACGACGGTTAAGGCTGCAGAAGCGCGATACACTTTAGCAGAAATCTTCTACATGCAAGATTTTTTAGACGATTCTAATGATGAGGTTACAGGACTTTTGAAACAGAAACCAGCGTATAATTTTTGGATTGCAAGAGGGTTAATTCTTAGCACAAGAATACTAATTAAGCAAGATAATTTATTTGAAGCGGAACAGAAGCTAAAATCTGTTATCGAACACTATTCAATTCCAGATGATGGCATTCTCGATGAAGCAAATCAACTATGGGATGAGCTAATGCAACTCAAGAACCAACCAAAAGAGATAGAGCCAGAGGAAGAAGAGGTTATTGAAATTAATGAATCAAATGAAGGAGGAAATTAAGATGAAAAAGATACTATCCATACTGATTTTCTTGAACATGTTTGCTGCTTTTGGACAAGGTGACCCCGTTGTTCTAGATGCTGAAGGTAATCGTGAAATTGACAAGGCATATAGAACAGCGATGACCCCAAGAGTTATTGACACGACGATACCAACGACGATTGTTGATTATCCTTTGTTGTCATTAAAGTTTGAGACATCCACTGAAGTTGAAAAAATCAATCCAGCTTCTATTAAGATGAAGGAAAAACTCCCTCAATTATACAGCACTTACATTAAATTGGGTGTTGGTTCTGAATTAATGCCGCTGGGAGAAGTCTACTATAACTCTAAACGATCCCGCAAGTTTGTTTATGGTGCTCATTTGAAACATCTGAGTTCTTTCGGTAATATTTCTGGATTGTCTAGGGCACAATTTGACCGAACAAAGCTTGGAGTTTATGGAGGGATTAATGAAAAGCGTTACTCAGTAAATGGTGATATTCATTACAATAATCAAGGCTTGCATTATTATGGGATTTCGGACACACTTAATTTAGATAACGACAGCATCGCTCAGCGTTATGGCGACTTTGGCATATCAGGCTCTTATTCTTCCCATATCAAAGACAGTGCTAAATTAAACTATACGCTTGGGATGGCCTATAATAATTATCGCTCTATAAAGCCAATGGATGAAGCATTTGAAGATTGGCGGGCGAAAGAGAACTTGTTTGCAGTTACTTCCAGCTGGTTTTATAAATATGGAAAGGAAACATACTCTGCTGACTTTAACGTGCGTTACAATGGTTATAACTACGGAATAATCAACAAAAGCTCGAATGGATTAGACACGGGCTTGGTATTAGACAATATAGTGATTAACTTGAAGCCGAACATAACGACTTACTTGTTTAATGATCGATTTAAGGCAAACATTGGCGTTGATATTGTACTTGATATTCACAATAAAACGAAAATGTACATCTATCCTTTAGCGGAGATTAAGTACAGTATGTTCAATGATATTTTCATTCCATATGCTGGAATTAGAGGAGGGCTGAAGCAAACATCTTTCAAGTCTTTGACCCTGGAGAATGAATTCATTCGTCCAAATATAGAATTGAGAAATGAGAAAAAACCAATTGAATTTTACGGTGGAATTAAAGGAACGTTGAGCAAGCGTATCAGTTTTGATGCTGGAATTTCATTTGCGAGTGTTCGTGATAAGGCACTTTTTATTAATGACACGGTTCAATCATTTGGAAATCAATTTGACGTGATTTATGACACGATGAACGTTACTAGAATAGAGGGATCAATTTCGTATCAATTGCTTGAGAAAATCAAAATTGATGGGATTGGAAGATATTATTCTTATTCTCCAATCAATAACAGCTACGCATGGAATTTACCGCAGTTTCAATTCATTATCCGTGGACATTATAACTTATACGACAAGTTTCTATTCAATATAGACTTTAACATAGAGGAAGGAAGAAGAGGTCTAGGTTTTGGTTTAGATGAAGAAACAACCATAGAAAACGGACAACGAATAAGTAAGTTGGGATTTGTAACAGACATCAACTTAGGAATAGAATACCGATATAATAAGCGCATATCGGCTTTTGTACAATTTAACAACTTGGCATCTCAGAAATACAATCGTTGGTATAATGCACAAGTGCATGCTTTTCAAGTATTGGGTGGTGTAACGTTTAGATTGTAATGAACTACTAGCTTATTTCCCTCTCCTAGGCTTGGTCTCCTGAAGGGACAGCTTTCTTTTCCTTTGGGAAGTATTTCTTCTGACGAATAAAAATCAAAATCACCCCAGATGTAATTGCGAAATCGGCAATGTTCCAGATGGCAGGGAAAACAGGGCCATCTCCTAACCAAGGAACCCAACTGGGCCAAGAAGCTTGAAACTTGAACATATCAACGACATTTCCAAACAAAAAGCCTTGGTGCTTGGTTTCAGTTTCTCCAAAGTAACATTCAACAAAATTTCCAGACCCTTCGAGGTAATTGAATTGCATACATGGATCATAAGCGAAGGCGAAATCATAAAACATTGAGTCAATTAAATTACCAGTTGCTCCTGCAAAAACAAATCCTACGGCAATAAGAAATTCCAAGCGAGCACCTTTTTTAAGCTGTTTTATCCAGTAATATATAAGACCAGAAATGGCTACAATTCTAAAGATACTCAATGCGAGTTTATGCCACATTTCTGATCCAAAGGATGTTCCGAAGGCCATGCCTTGATTTTCAATATAAGAAGCAATAAACCAGTCACCAATAAGGGGATAAGATTCTCCAGGAGAAAAGTTTGTTTTAACGTAAATTTTGACCAGCTGATCAGCCAGTAGAATGAGTCCTACAATAAAAGTAACAACGACAATTTTTTTTTTCACAAAAAACTAGCTTTGAGCATTCTTAGCTTTGATACTTAATGTTGCATGTGGCACCAATTTCAAACGTTCTTTCATGATTAAATTACCAGTTACTCGGCAAATACCATAAGTCTTGTTCTCAATTCGTACTAAGGCATTGTTTAAGCTATTGATAAATTTTTCTTGACGATTTGCCAATTGTGACATCTCCTCGCGAGAAAGTGTATCAGAACCATCCTCCATCATGTTAAAAGAACGACCAGTATCATCTGTTCCGTGATCATCATTGTGTGATAAAGAATTCTTAAGTAAATCTAAATCTATTTTTGCTTCCTTTAACTTGTTGTTTATCAACTCTTTGAACTCTTTTAAGTCCGAGTCATTAAATCTTACTGTTGCCATATTAGTCAATTTATCTAATCTAAATCATTAGTCGTTATTCCTTGAAAACTTTACAAGAGTTTAAATATAGAATTCTCTGATAAACTACGCAATAAACAAGAGATAAAAATGTATCTTCGTTCCAATGTTAAAATTCTTTCATAGTAATAGGACCTCTGTTTTAGCATTAATTCCGCTGATTCTAGCAACGTTTTTCATATTGAATTATTTTACCAGCTATCATCAAATTGAGGGTCAATTGAAATTAGGCTTTTGGGGAAGATACCCTATTGAAAATTCAATTATTTTTTCTATTCCAGCAGCTCTTCTTGTTGGGATAGGTGCAATATTTATGAATAATCTATTCAATCGAAATGACTTCGCCGAAAAAAATAATTTTTTACCATCCCTTCTTTACATTGTTTTTAGCAGCCTTTTTTATTTCAATTATTTTATTGATGGAGCCGGTATAGCACACTTTTTTCTGATATTAATGATTCGTCAACTATTTCGATTACGGCAAAAAGAAGATGGCCGACGATTGGTGTTTAACGCAGCTTTCTTTTTTGGAATAGCTTGTACATTCTTTCCTTTTTTAATCCTCGCCCTGCCATTTCTCTATTTTATGATTTGGATCTTTAGACCCTTTATATTTAGAGAATCTTTTCTAGCACTTACTGGTTTTCTTGTACCACTAGTTTACGCTTTGTTGTTTATGTATATGATGGATATAAAAATTAGCTTGTTGAGCTCTTCTAGCTCGTCGAATGATCTTCAAAAGTTGGACCTATTTATTGCATTTGTAGCGACGGGACTATTTTCCTTATTGGCACTAAAACCATTGTTGCATAAATTTCAAGTGAGCTCGATTAGATTGAAGAAAATATTTCGTCTGATTATTCTATTAACAATTCTATTTATTGGAATTGGCTTAATTGATGCATTTTTATACCAAAAAATGCAAGTGGTCAGTTGGCTGATTATTCCCCTGGTATTGATTATTCCCCTGGCTTTTGGAGCAGAAAAAGTTCTTTTAATTCCATCTATTGTGTTTTATATTTTACTCTTATTTTGTGTGAGTAAGTTTTTCATTCCTTTTGAGTCTTTCGTTTTGTAATTATAGTAATTTTGTAGTATCTAATTCTAAATGAATAAAATGAAATTTGGTGTTGTTACATTTCCCGGTTCTAATTGCGATGCAGACATCGTTTATGTCTTAGAATCAATTCTTAATCAAAAAGTTGAACGTTTATGGCACAAAGAGACTGACCTAAAAGGCGCAGATTTTATTATTCTGCCAGGTGGGTTTTCCTATGGAGACTATCTTCGTTCAGGCGCTATTGCAAAGCTTTCTCCAATAATGAGTGAAGTTATTAAGCATGCCAACAATGGTGGTTATGTTATGGGAATTTGCAATGGATTTCAAATTTTAACAGAGGCGGGTCTTTTGGATGGTGCATTACTCCACAATAACAATCAAAAATTTATTTGTAAGAATATCTTTTTAAAGACGGCTTCAATGAATACGTCAATCACGAAAGATTTGGACATGAGTAAAGCATATAAAATTCCTATTGCACATGGTGAAGGAAGATACTATGCTTCTTATGAAACAATTGAGAAATTAGAAGATAATGACCAAATTTTGTTTAAATATTCAAATGAACAGGGAGAAGTTGTCAATGATGCGAATCCAAATGGTTCAGTAAATAACATCGCTGGAATTTGTAATGAAGGTCGAAATGTATTTGGAATGATGCCTCACCCAGAAAGAGCTTCTGATAAAGAACTAGCAAATGAAGATGGAAAAGCAATGTTCCTTTCTATACTTAACCACTGTCAACTAAACTAAATGCGTGTACTGCTCTTAGGTTCTGGAGGTCGTGAACATGCAATGGCATGGAAGATGTCTGACAGTTCGATACTAAAAGAATTATTTATAGCTCCTGGTAATGCAGGAACTAAAGAATATGGAACTAATGTAGACTTATCAGTGAATGATTTTGAGGGAATTAAGAAATTTGTTCTGGAGAAAGAAATTAACATGGTGGTTGTTGGACCAGAGGATCCATTAGTGAATGGCATAGCTGATTTCTTCGAAGCAGATGAACTTTTATCATCAGTACCAGTAATTGGCCCAAATAAAGAAGCAGCTCAACTGGAAGGGAGTAAAGATTTTGCAAAACAGTTCATGAAACGCCATAATATTCCAACTGCGAAATATGGCACGTTTACTAAAGATACATTGAAAGAAGGATATGCGTTTCTTGAAAAAATGAACTCTCCGTATGTACTAAAAGCAGATGGTTTAGCTGCAGGAAAAGGTGTTCTTATTCTCCATGAATTGAAAGAAGCGAAGACCGAGTTGAAAAGCATGCTTTCAGACGCGAAGTTTGGGGATGCTAGTTCTCGTGTCGTGATTGAGCAGTTTTTAGACGGAATAGAACTTTCTTGCTTTGTGATAACAGATGGTGATTCGTACAAAAAATTACCAGAAGCAAAAGATTACAAACGAATAGGAGAAGGAGATGCCGGATTAAACACGGGGGGTATGGGGGCTGTTTCACCAGTGCCATTTGCGAACCCAACTTTTCTTGATAAAATAGAAAATCAAATAATTATTCCAACAGTAAAAGGATTAAAGAGAGAAGGAATTGTCTACAAGGGATTTATCTTTTTTGGAATAATCAATGTGAAGAATGAACCGTATGTGATTGAGTACAACTGTAGAATGGGTGATCCTGAAACAGAAGTCGTATTGCCTCGATTGAAATCTGATTTATTGGATTTATTTGAGGGAGTAGGATCAAATACACTTTCGGAACGTGATATCGTTTTTGATGATAGAAATGCTGCTACTGTTATGATGGTTTCAGGAGGATATCCTGAAAGATACGAGAAAGGGAAACAGATTTATGGTATCAAAAGTGTTGTAGATAGCATTATTTTTCATGCTGGAACCACTTCAGATGGGCCAGCAATTATGACAAATGGAGGAAGAGTGCTTGCCGCGACATCTTTCGGGAAAGACTTGAAAACAGCTTTAAAAAAGTCATACGAATCCTTAGAGAAAATTTCTTTTGAGAACTCAAATTTTAGAAAGGATATTGGCTTTGATGTTGTGTAAACAATTCAAAATTAGTACCTTGTTTTAGGAACAACATTCTATGGAAGATCCCGTCATCGGTATTATCATAACCTTATTATTCTCTGCATTCTTCTCTAGTATGGAGATTGCTTTCATTTCATCAAATCGTCTTAAAGTAGAATTGGATCGATCACAAGGTGCGAGAGTTGGAAGAATTATAGGCTTCTTTTACAAGAATGAATCTCGGTTCATAGCAATGCTATTACTTGGTAACAATATTGCTTTGGTCATATTTGGACTCTTCTCCGCACAATTATTGGGTGGTGTAATCCATAATTCTTGGGGGATCTCGCATGAGGGTGTAACACTGCTGCTTCAAACAATTCTTTCAACAAGTGTGGTTTTGATTGTTGCTGAATTCTTACCAAAAACATTCGTGCAAATTAGCCCAAATAGATATTTGCGCTATGTTTCTTACCCAATGATCTTGATTTACGGAATATTATTGCTTCCGACCTATATAGTAATGGGAATAAGTAGTTTCTTTTTGAAGTTATTAAATGTAGACAGCAAAAACCAAAAGAAAGTCTTTTCAAAAGTTGACTTAGAGCACTACATTCATGATATTAATGAGAGAATAGATGAGACGCAAGAATTAGGAAATGAAATGCAAATTCTAAAAAATGCACTCGATTTTGATTCAGTGAAAGCAAGGGATTGTATGATTCCAAGAACAGAAATAATTTCAATCGACTTATCAGATTCTATAGAGCATCTACAAGACAAGTTTGTAACAACAGGAAAGTCCAAGATCATTGTATATAAGCAGAGTATAGATAATATTATTGGCTATGTACATTCATTTGAGATGTTTAAGTCACCGAGTACCATAAAGCAAATCTTACTTCCAATTCCATATGTTCCTGAAGCCATTCCTGGTCAAGAACTGTTAGAATTATTCAGTCAGAAGTCTGGAAATATAGCGATTGTTGTAGACGAGTATGGCGGAACGGCAGGCATCGTGACCATTGAAGATGTTATCGAGGAAATTTTTGGAGAAATTGAAGATGAGCATGACAATGATAGCTTGTTAGAAGAAAAAATTTCGGACAATGAATATCGATTTTCTGCGCGAATCGACATTGATTATTTGGTCGATGAATACGGCTTGAAACTTGATGAGGGTGAAGAGTACGAAACGCTTGGCGGTTATCTAATTCACCATTTGGAAACTATTCCAAAAGCTGGTACAGAACTTGAAATTAATGATTTAAAGTTCCTTATTGAAGAAGTGAGTGGTAATCGAATAGAAGTAATTCACATAAGTACATAAATGAAACTCCTCATTTTTTTCTTTCTTAATATTTCTGTTTGGGGTTTCTCTCAAGAATGGGAGTTGGAGGAGAAAATGATGCTCCCTGAAAAATTATCGGAAGCTTCAGGACTAGAATTTCTTGATAGTAACACGCTTGTTTCTATAAATGATGGGGGACATAAAGCGAAATTATTCGTTCTCAATTTGGACGGTTCTCTCCGCAAGAAAGTCACTGTTTTTGAGGAGACAAACAGAGACTGGGAAAGTCTAGCTTCTGATGGTGAATATTTATACATCGCCGATATTGGAAACAATAAAAACACAAGTAAAAACACAGTTGTTTTAAAGGTTAAAATAGCAGACATTCTTACTAAAAAAGTAGTCAAAGCAAAGAAAATCTACTTTAATTATTCCGAACAAAAGTCCTTTCCAGCTGAAAAAGAAAACTTCAATTTTGATGCGGAAGCACTTGTTTGCATTGGCGACTCACTGGCACTTTTTACTAAGAATAACTCGACGCCATGGACAGGGAAAAGCTATTGCTATATGCTTTCTAAAACACCTGGTATTTATACCTTAAAGAAATCTTCGGAGATAGAAATAGGACCGAATGGCTGGTTAATTGACGCAATAACAGGGGCTGATTATTACAATGGAAAGCTGTACTTATTGACATATAATCGCAAAATTCAATTGAATTTTGCGAAAAATAGATGGGTTTTTGAAAATGAGTATGTTTTTGACACCTACACGCAGAAGGAAGGAATCTTAATAATTAATGAAAATGAATTTTATATTGTTGACGAAAAATCAACCATTCTAGAAGGAGGAAATCTATTAAAATATACGATACTAAATGCTGGAGAAGAATAATATCGAAGCGGTAATTTTTGACATGGACGGAGTTTTAATTGATTCTGAACCCTTATGGAAAATTGCAATGCAAGAAACATTTGATGCCATTGGTTGCAACTTGACAAAGAAGGACTTTGGAAAAACTGTTGGTTTAAGAATTGATGAAGTAATCGAGTTTTGGCATGAAGCAATTGGTTGGGAAAATTATGGCCCAAAGGAGGTAGAAACCAAAATTGTTGAGCGCATGGTTGAGTTAATTTCTGAACATGGAAAACCTCTTTTAGGTGTTGTAGAAATGCTTCAATTTCTTAGGGATAAAAACATTAAGATTGGTTTGGCGACATCATCCTATTCTGTTTTAATTGAAGCCGTACTTTCAATATTGAATTTGAAGGATCAATTCGACTTTGTGCATTCGGCTGAGAACGAAGAATACGGAAAACCACATCCAGCAGTTTATTTAACGGTTGCGAAAAAACTGGGTGTCCATCCTCAAAAGTGTTTGGTCATAGAAGATTCGCTCAATGGAATCATTTCTGGAAAAGCAGCTCAAATGAAAGTAGTTTGTATTCCTGAAAAAACACATCAACCAGAACCAAAACTATCAATTGCTGATTTTATGTTTACTGATCTTGAGAAAATGCTGAGCGATATAAAGAACGTTTAGCTTACAAAGAATAACTCCTTAATTTCATAAAAAGTTAATTTTTCTCTAAAATCATTCCTTGGATTCTTTTAGTCGAAAGTAAATCACGTTCTTTGCTGTTGAAAATTTATCAAGTATGATTAAATACAATCCGAAGAATTGGTTCAAGTTAATTTTTGCCCTACATAAGAGCGACACGATGAGAATTATGTGGAAAGAGCTCATTTATATGGGTGTTTTCACATTGTTTATCGCCTACTTAGAGATTACCTTTTTCCCAGATACAGGAGTTCTGTCAAATTTAAAAGCGGTCTATTCTCTTGTTGGTTTTGTAATTTCATTATTACTAGTATTCAGAACAAACACCGCCTATGATCGTTGGTGGGAAGGCCGAAAAAAGTGGGGAGCATTGGTAAATGACACGCGAAACCTAGCATTGAAATTATCTGTATTATTAGAAAAAAAAGAAGACCGTGATTTCTTTAAGCGGATGATTCCTAATTTTGTTTTTGCTACAAAAGAACACCTAAGAGACAATCGGATTGCTGAAGAAATTAATATCGACGACGAGGCTGTCTTGACGAAAGATCATCTTCCCAATGCAATTAGCCAACAGTTGTACAAACGTATTATTGAATTGAAGCGAAAGGGTGAAATTTCGGAAGAAGAATTCATAGTTCTGGATAAAAACTTGAACGCATTATTGGATAGTTTGGGTGCTTGTGAACGCATAAAAAGAACACCCATCCCTTATTCTTATAGTTTATTCTTAAAGAAATTTATTTTTATCTATGTGACAACTCTGCCGTTGGCCTTTGTTACAGATTTCGGCTACTATTCTGCATTAATTGCAACCTTTGTTTTTTATGTTTTTGTTTCAATGGAAGTTCTAGCAGAAGAAATCGAAGATCCATTCGGTAAAGACGACAATGATTTACCAACAGACGATCTGTGTAAAACAATCAAGAGGAACGTTGATGAAATTTTTGGTTAGCTGTAACTTTGATTAAAATAAAATAGGAAGATTCGTTCTTTCAATTTAACACTTTTCTGTACTGATCAAATACAGATGGATTGATTAGGTTTTTTGCCTTCTCGGTTTTATCAGGCTTTAATGCGATGAAACTAGTTGTAGCATAGTATTTGTAACCAAGTCGTGTATACCAATCGTGTAAGATTTTTTTCGCTTCAACGGGAATATTTTCAGCTTTAAGGATTTCAATTTCCATAATTGTAGCATCGTTAGTAAGCGCGAGCTGCTCAGCTGTTCGAATTAACTCTCGACCTATTCCCAATCCACTTTTTAATTCATCCACAGCTAGCAGACCGAAAGAATAGCTGGATGTATTAAGTCGAAACACTTGTATACATCCCACAACTTCTTCCGCTAAGAATGCAAAGTAGACCTCTCCGTTTCGAATTAAACTTGAATATTCTTCTTTTGAAATTCGGGCATAATTTTCTCCCCAAATTTCCATTTCTGATCGTGCATAGGCATCGATTAATATTTGATATGCTTTTTCAAATGGCGCTGAGAATATCGAATCATCGGCTTGGCGTACTGAAATCATTAGGCAAGTATACTAAAAAAAGGGTACTCTATTGTATAGAAGCCCTTTTACTTGTAGTTATTTGATAAAGTCTTTCAAGGAAATTTTTTAGGTTAAATTTTAAATGTAAACGCTATCAAGAGTTGAAAATTAAAATAGATTCAATCGGTATTTATACTCTCAGACACTCTTTTATTACTAAGATCTTAATGCTAGCGATCAATACCATGAGACTATAAAGTATTCGGAGCATCGGATGAATTACTTCGGTTAAAAAGAGTTCTATTTGGCAGAAATTTGGTCCATGGCTCTTTCCGCAATGGCAGTTATCGAGAGCGAAGGATTAACTCCCGGGTTGGCTGAAATCATAGAACCATCAACAATATACATGCTCTCATATCCGAATACTTGATTGTTTTTATCAATAACTCCATGTTTTCTGTCTTTGCCCATTACAGCTCCTCCCAAAATATGCGCGGTAGATGGAATTCCTGCCAGTGTTTCCAAAGCAAAAGAAGTTTCTTTTCCTTTGGTGATATTTTTGTATTTTTTGGCTAATTTAATGGACTCTGGTATAAATGGACTCGGCCTTTTACCAGAACTGATTGATGAGCTCATGCGGCCAAAAACATTACGCTTAAATTTCAACTTGCTGTCAATGCTTTGCATAAACAGCAGAACTATGGTGCTTTTAGACCAATTGTTGACAAAGTATATTTTAAGATAGCTCAGCGGTGCTTTAATAAACGATCCTATCATTTTGAGAATTCTTATGAATGCATTACTACCCGTTGTATAGGGTAAATGAAACAATTTCCAGAAACCGGAGCCCTTTGCGTATCTAACGATTTCCAAATGACTATTATCATCAGTATGCAGAATACTGCCTATTGCGATTCCTTTGGAAACATCCTCCTTTCTGTCAAGTTTTGATACGCTGATAAGGGTTTCATTGTTGGTCCTAATGTCACCACCAAGTCTATCTGATAGTCTTGGAAGGGATTTCTTGTTTACTTTCAAAAGAAGTTTGATTGTTCCAAGAACACCACCTGAAAGCACAACTCCTTTAGTTGTAAACGTTTTCTTTTCCTTAAATAGCTTTGTACTTGAGCGGAGCTTTATTTTATATCCAGTTGAGCCGTCTTCATTATTCAGTGGAATAATATCGTAAACTTCATTTTCAGCCATGATTTTTGCGCCATTTTTTTGCGCCAAAAACAAATAATTCTTGTCCAAAGAGTTTTTCGAATTATGTCTGCAACCAGTCATACAGCCGCCACAAAAAACACACCCTTTTCGATCCGGACCTTGACCCTTAAAGTAGGGGTCTTTAGCTGTTACATTCTCTTCCCCAAAATAAACACCTACGTTCGTGTGCTCAAACTCTTCTTCTTTCCCCATTTCTTTGGCCAGCTGCTTCAATTCAAAATCTCCGCTAAATAATTTAGGATTTCTAGTTACCCCCAACATTTTTTTTGCCGTAGCGTAATAGGGGATCAATTCTTCTTCCCAATTGTTAAGTTCTTTCCAGCTCCCCGTGTTATAAAAATCGGATTTTGGCACAGGTAATGTATTTGCATACACCAAAGAACCTCCACCAACGCCTGTTCCTGAAATAATGGCAACATGCCTGAAGATAGTCAATTTCATAATGCCAAAACAGCGAAAAAATGGGATCCATAGCCATTTTCGTATGTTCCAGTTAGTTTTGGCAAAATCCTTCGCTTTGTACCACTTACCTTTTTCTACAACTAGAACTTTGTACCCCTTTTCGGATAATCGAAGCGCACTGACAGAGCCGCCAAATCCACTTCCTATTATTATGAAATCATAGTCAAGCTCCACGTTTGTTATTTTTGTCCTATTATTCGTTTAATCCACTTTAATTTCTTCAGACTATAGGGGGAGTATTTAATGTTGAGCTCAAACCAGGTAGGCTTGTCAACAATTCCCTTGTAATGAGTAAAAGAACGAAATCCAAATTCACCATGATAGGAACCAATACCACTTTCACCAACTCCCCCAAATGGTATATTGGTGTTTGTAACGTGCATATTCGAGTCATTTATAGCCCCTCCTCCAAAAGAAATCTCCTTTAGTATTTTGTTTTTTATTCCAGCGTTGTTTGTATAGACGTAACAAGCCAAAGGTTTCGGGCGGGCTTTCACTTTTTTAATTATGTCTTCTAATTTATCATATTCTATAACTGGCAGAATAGGCCCAAAGATTTCTTCTTTCATTAGATCATCTTCAAAAGTAATATCCTCAACAATCGTTGGTTCTATGAATCTTTCTAATCTATTGTACTGACCACCGTGATAAATATTTTTACCGTTAAGTAAATTTATTAATCTTTGCGTGTGATTTTCGTTAATGATTTGAACATAATTACCATGTTCTATAGAATACTCAGACCCTTCAATCTCCTTTTTTGCCAATTCAAGGAATTTTTTCTTTACAGACTGATGTACCAAAACATAATCCGGAGCTGTACATGCTTGTCCTGCATTTAAAAATTTCGCCCAAATAAGCCGTTTCACCGACATTTTAAGATCGCATTTATCAGTGACAAAAGCAGGGCTTTTACCACCCAGTTCAAGTGTTATTGGTGTTAGGTGTTTGCTTGCCGCTTTGTATATAATTTTACCCACTTCGACACTTCCGGTAAAGAAAATTTTATCGAACTTCTGTTCGAGCAATAATGTCGTTTCAATAATTCCTCCCTCAACAACAGCTATATAATTTTGGTCAAAATTTTCAGCTATTATTTTATACATCGCCTTACTTGAATGTGAAGATAATTCGCTTGGTTTTAAAATAATAGTATTCCCTGAAGCCATTGCCGCTATAACAGGGGATAGTGAAGTTAGATACGGGAAGTTCCAGGCACCAATAATAAGAATGTTCCCCAGTGGTTCAGGAATAATATAGCTTCTGGCAGAAAAGTTAATAAGATTGGTTTTTACGCGCTTTTTTTTTGACCATCGCGGCAATTTTTTAATTGCTTCATCGATATCATGATAGACCAATGATAGTTCTGTTGTAAAATTTTCGAAGCTTGATTTTTTAAAGTCTGAATAAATGGCTTCGTCAAGTAAGTGTTCGTTTTCTTTTAAAACCCGTTTAAGCTTTCTAAGCTGCTCTATTCTGAATGTAATACTTTTGGTGCCATTCGTGCTGAAGAACTTTCGTTGGGAAGCAATAGTTTTTATCATTTTATTAAATCTCTATTCTTATCAGTACCGCAGTAGTAGGGAAGGGTGAACACAAAATCTTCATCCTTCCTTTTTGACTTTCCATCAATATGATCGCCTTCGAACCACTTGCTTTTTAGCTCCTACTATCCTAATAGTAGCTGCATTGATTTCATTATACAATGTATACGAAGATACTGAATTTTATAGTATCAATAGATTTTCACTTTCTCCCTCTTTACTATATAAAGCAATAAATTCAGGAATTGTGCTACTTTGAATGATTCATCAATCAAGGCGAGATCCAAGCATTGCAGAAGTCGGTGATGCTACTAACCTTCTTCTTATTTTCAGATCTACTATGAATAGTGCCAGCATTTACTTGTATATTTACTTAAATTATTAAGTAGAATTTTATGAAACAGTTAGCTCTTATTTTATTATTTATTCCAATTGGACTGTTTGCACAGGCAGATCAAAAGGATGAAACCTTAAAAAAGGAAACGGATACTGAAAAAAGTCACTCTAGGATGTATTTAATTTTAGAAAAGAAACATGCGGAGGAGGCAGCGGAAAAAACAGCAGAAGATGCTGCAAGGTCAGCTGCAATGGAAGCCCCATTATCAGAGATTATAATTCCTCTAGAAGTTGATTTAAATAATTATACACATTTAGCCCTTGTTTCACTTAATGGAAGGACCGGCAGAGATAAAGCGATTTATAATTCAGTTGCATCTACCCTTATGTCTTCTCCCTTCGTAATAGTAAATCCTACAGAAAACAAGAAACTTTTTAAGAAGAATCCGCTTTATTTAAAAGATTCTAAACATCCTAGCTGGCTGTATCTTTATTATTCAAAGTCTCAACTTGGGGTCAATGAACTAAGAGATATGGTTGTTCGGGACTCAAACAATAAGATTATTTATTCTTCAAAGAATAGGAACGTTTCTTTTCAACGTGTCATTTCACCGTTAATTAATTTTTGAAGCTAATTAATTATCAGCATCATAATTTCTAATAAATCTTATAATCTGATCAGAAAGCAAATATCAAATTGAAATTTTTACAGATTTACTAAGTTGAAGAACACCTTTTTCACCCTATTCTTGTAAATACCAATAATTACAATTCTACTTTAAACACCTTCTCAGCACTACCATCATCAAACACATAAATAAGCACTGTGTTAGGCTTGTATATTGTTTCTCTCCCCATAAGGTCGACTATCTTAAGTAGTTGTTTAGTAGTATTAGAAAGCTCGTTTATTCCGACAACTGAACTACAAGCATTATTGCAGTATGAACTGAAGTACATTTGAGTGTCAATATTCGTCCAATTAGCATTAGACCAAGTAACATCATCTACTTCTATACAATTAAGATTTGGGTTGCCAAAAGCCAAGAGATAGAAAAAAAAAGTATTGTTTCCATTCTTCATATTTAGACACTGTAGTTGATTATTCTTACAATTCAACTCAATCAAATCTGTATTCTGTGTTACATCTAAATTTGTTAGTTGGTTATTATTACAAAGCAAATAACTCAAAACAGCATTCTGAGTAAGATCTATACTTGTGAGTTGATTATTAGAAAATCCCAACCCAAACAAATCAGTATTGTTAGTTACATCTAAACTTGTTAGTTGGTTAACTTCACATCTCAAAGTCGTTAAATCAGTAGCTCCTGACACGTCCAATGATGTTAGTTGATTATCATAACACATCAAACTAGTTAAAGCAGTATTGTTAGACACATCTAAACTTGTTAGTTGGTTAGCATCACAATCCAACTCAGTTAAATCAGTAAACGCCTCTATACCTGTTAAATCTGAGATGCTTAAGCCTGGACATTCAATAGCGCCCCCAAAA
>CAJQQA010000239.1 GCA_905480355.1 uncultured Flavobacteriales bacterium
TGACATACACGCTCGGATCTAGCGATAACCTCGTATTCTGAGCGTGTACAACACAAGTCGCAACGAGAGTTACTAGTACAATTTTTACTTTTAGAAGCATACCTCAAATATAATTGCATAATTATCCTTGCAAACAATCAAATCCTGTTTAAATTTGCCGCCCACTCGAGAAGTTTTAACAGCTTCTCATCGGAGAGATGGCAGAGTGGTCGAATGCACTGGTCTTGAAAACCAGCGTACCGCAAGGTACCGGGGGTTCGAATCCCTCATTCTCCGCCAGATTTCTAAAGAGCTTCACTTCACTGTGCAGCTCTTTTTTTTTTAGTGTATACCCATTGGTTTTAGAAGAGCTCTTTATATAATCGTTTTCTTCTATTTCTTTCCTATTAAAATGGAATATAGGCATTGAGTTTTGCAAACATAATAATACTGCTGCAGCAATTTTTAAAATTCTAGAACCATGAGTGTTCCAATTGGATGAATTTTCATTTCTATTAGAGAGATCAACACCTAACAAAAATGCCCTTCTAAAAAGAAGAGCATACATGTTGAACACTTGAATACTTTTAGTTTTTTAGTATAAAAAAAAGAGGCCACCTAATGGTGACCTCTTTTCCAACTAAATAGCTGTATTATTACATCTTTATAATCTTCGACAGAACAACCTCACCATCATTTCCTATAGCTCTAAGGAAATACATTCCCTGACTTAATTTTTCAGAATTGATTTTAAAATTGTAATGCTTTCCTGGAGTAACATCTCCATTATAAACATGATTTATAACTTGTCCAAATGAATTAACTAAATCAATTGTATATGAACCTTCTTCCTCGATCAAAAGATCAACCTCGAAGAACTCATTAAACGGATTTGGTGAAACTATAAACTCAATTTGGTGTCCTTTGTCATAGTCAATACTAGAACCTCTTCTAGCAGCAGAGTCGTCAGATGAACAATTATCTTGTTCATCACAAGAACCTAAAGAGCAACCATGTGCTAAATGCGCTGGTACTGCATCTGCGTTAACGCAAAGAGTATGTGCATTTCCTGGGTTACCTTTTGGTGTATGACATATTTCCACCTTCTCATTTCCGCTGTTTCCAGCATGACATATTACATCTATCACACAAACACTAACTTCATCATCATCGCTACAACCATTTACGTCTGTAACTGTTAATGTATAGTCAGTAGAAGTCTGAGGACATACTGTTGACTCAGCAGTAGCATCTCCGTTAGACCACTGATAGCTGTATGGAGATGTTCCACTTGTTGCAGATCCCATTAAGGTAACACAACTCATTGGCGCATAGCCATAATACACTGTTGCATCTGACCCGGCATCTGCAATAGGATTTGGATTAACTTTCACCAAGGCTTGTGCTGAATTTGAACCACAACTATTAGATGCAGTAACAGATACATAACCTGAACTAGAACCAAAATCAACTGATATAGTACCTGTATTTGATCCAGACGTAATAGTAGCACCAGAAGGTACAGACCATGAGTATGTATCGAAATCACCTGAAACAGTATAAGCTCCGCTTCCATTTGCACAAACAGCTGAAGGTCCAGTTACTGAACCAATAACAGGTGCAGCCAAAGTACCAGTAACACTCAGATTGAATGATCCTTGCGAAGAAGAAGACCATCCTTCAACATGGATATAGTAAGTACCAGGCTGTAAAGTAGCAGTAACTCTGGACTGAAGTCCACAAGCATCATCATTTATTGCGATAGAAGTTCCACCACAAGCAGCAGTTCTTAGATACAAGTAAGTATCCCATGAAGCACCACCACATGTTGTAAACGAATATACACCAGCACAAGGAATAGTAACAGCATAAACTCGATCATTTGATGATCTTAAGTTACAATCATCACATGCACCAACAGTTGTTCCTGAAATTGTGAAATCACCATTGTATGTAAAGCTTTCATCAACTCCACCTGGAGGAGCAATACACGGACAAGAGATATTAATTGACCCTGAACTTGCAGAGGTATTTTCATCATCAATAAGGAACAAATAAGTAACACCTCCAACTAAGTTAACCGTATTGGTTTCGTTGGAAAATATATCACTTACATAGGTCCATCCTGCAGAACTACAAGAACCTGTTTTATAAAACAAATCAACATAGTAACCACTGTTTAAGACCTGAATATCATATGCTCCAGAAGTAGGAGGTGTATATGAAAAAACAGCTTCTTTACCCGGTGTTCCCCATGGTCCCGGAGGATTCCAAGCACCATTGCCAGAACTCAATGAATAACTAGCGCCTGATCCACAAGCAGCAATATTAGTAATTGAATTACAAGGATCAACAGCAGGTGTTGGACAATTAACAGTAATTGTACCTGAACTAGCTGAAGTATTCTCATCATCAATTAAGAAATAATATTGTACACCAGCTGTAAGAGTAACTGAATTGGTACCAGTACCAAATGAAGAAATATCATCTATGTATGTCCATCCTGTTGAGCCACATGATCCTGATTTTACGTAAAGATCTACATAATAACTACTATTAGTAATAGCAATACTGTGCGACCCAGAAAGTGTAGGTGTAAACGAGAAAACTTGTTCTTCTCCTGGAGTACTCCAAGGACCTCCAAGACCATTCCAAGCACCTGAACCACTCAAGCTAAACGAGCCTGAATTATTTGCGCAACTTAAGGCTGTAATAGAATTACATGGGTCTACCGCAGGGGCACCTCCAGATAGTCTAGTCATCCTCAAAGTCATACAGCTACTTTGATTGCTACAGTTGTACCTGTCAACCAGCAATCTTACAGAATTACCATTCGAAGTGAAGGTAACTTTCGACTGCAACCCACAAAAATCATCATTGTAAGCAACTACAGCACCTGTAGAGTTATCATAAACAGTAATTTGTGTATCAAAATCAGAGTCTCCACAAGTTTCAACTGAATATTGAGAACCTGCTTGCATATTATTTACAAGGCGATATTCACCTCCATACATACAAGAAGATAAAGTAGTAAGAACCCCAACTGTACTTGGTGCATTAGAAGTTCCATATTGGGAGTTGTTATTTGGACATTGTGCTTCGGCAGCTTGAGCCATAAACAACATCGCAAAACAAGTTATTGAATTTAAAATTCTATTTTTCATATTCATAGTTTCTAGTTTTTAAGTTGTTCATCTAATTTAAGTCTTTCAGCTTTAGAAAGAGGTGCTTCTTCTGGCGTAACCATTTGGTCGTACTTAGCCTGATTCTTAGTGATCCACTCGTCTTTAGCAGTCATATAATTAGACGCATCTAAACTTTTATTTCCGGTATTGATATACTTTGGAAATGTAGGATCAGCAGGAAATGCAGAATGCTCTCGAACTGGTTCGTTAGCAGATTTTAGCTTTTGATCGTAGGCCACTTTTTCAGCCTTAGTTTTGAATTCAGGATCTTTCAATGTACCTCCCATCTTTTGATAGTCTTGAGGATTACTTTGAATAAGCGCCTTTTTTTGCTGTTCTTTGTCATTCTGTACAGCTTTTTGGCCATAGGAATAGCAACTTGCCATTGTTAGAACTGACAAGGTTAGGATTTTGTGTGTTTTCATAAAAATATTGAGTTTTAAATTGTTTAAGTTCACTCTCGTGTGCAAAGATAATTCCTAACTTATAACTACTTGTAAAACAGACATTTGTAAATTATAGCGCTAAAAAAAAGTCTAATAATGGGAATTATTTTCCTATTTTGGGACAATAATTATAAAAAAATCAAGCCAAAATACTTACCCTTTTGCTAAATTACTGCCTGGATTAAGTAGCTTTAATTTTTCAATAAATCTGTCCATTTCTGTCTTATCAAGCGCCAATAATCCTTGCTTGAAGGTTGTGAAATATAATTTTGAATCTTTCTGCTCAATACACACCCATTTCATTTTCTTTTTTACTCCTGCATAGGAGATGGAAGAAGTAGCTAAGTTAAACTCTGTTGAAGAGCTAACTGCACGATCATTAAACACAAGGTTCCTTCCATTCAAGAATAAAACACCACTAGCATCAAAAAATTTAAATCCCTTTGACTTAAACGTGTTTTCTGAAGCTACATGAAAGTATGCGGTATAATCTGGAGAATCAAGTGTGGCCGAATTGTTTAATTTACTTAAAGCTTTTTTCTCTCTATTATTTTTAATTAAAATAACAATAATTGCGACAATCATTCCGATAATAGCTCCTAGCAGCATAGTAGATATTGTTTAGATTTGCTTAAAGTTACAAATTATTTAATAAAATGTAACTTAACAAGATTTGGATACACTTACTAAGTAGAAACCATCTTTATTGCATGAATAACAAAGAAAAACAAGCATACTTTTTAACTCTTTATGAACCTAATCATGATAAGTTCGAACGCTTCTGTAGAGCTAGAGTATATGGAGGTATGGAGTATCAAGACTTAATCAATGACACCTTATTGGTTGCGTTTGAGAAGCTAGATTCATTGAAATCAGAAACGGCATTCCTATCGTTTTTATTCGGCATAAGTGTTCGAATACTGTCGAATAAGAATAAAAAGAAAAAGGAAGATTCTTTGATTGAAATGACTGAATCTAATGTAGAGGATTTTAATGCGAACACAGCGCTTTCAGCAGAAGTACATTTTTTACATCAAGCTTTAGCGCGCCTGCCGGAAAGTCAGCAGGAAACTCTGATTCTATTTGAAATTTCTGGATTCTCAATAAAAGAAATTGTTGAAATCCAAGGAGCATCGGAATCCGCGATTAAACAAAGACTAAAAAGAGGCAGAGAAAAGTTATTCGATATTTTAAATTATAAATCAATAGAGAAAAAGGAGGGCAGTAATGATTAATATGAATGAACAGGACTTAAATAAATTATTCAATAAGGCCAAAGCTGAACCAGTACGTTTTTCTTTTGAGGAAACGAAAAATCAATTCATTCAATCATCGGATGCTGCCATTGCAGCTAAGAAAGGAGGGATTGGTAAATTAATTAATCTAAAATCAATTATCATGTTTACATTAATGAGTACAATTGCTATAATAGCTATTAATTTCACGAATACATCAACAGTACCAACGCCTGATAAAGCGAATTTAGTTGCTTTCGACAGAGCCGAAACAGACTCGTCTAGTGTAATCGAAGAAACGGAGAAAGTAATCGAAGAATTCTATCAAGTAGAGATAAAAAAGAAAGTCTTTGTAGAGCCTCACGAGGCAAAGTCACCTAAAGAGGCAGAGGAAATAGTATTACTTACTGTTTTGTCTAGGGAGGAAGTTGTAAAGGAAACGAAGGCCATTACAAAGAGTGTACAAGCTATATTTGCTGACCCTTACCGTTTGCCAAAACTAACGGCAAAAGAGGTCGCTGAGAATAATAAGCGAAAGATGAAAATGGCCAAACAATTGGCTAAATTCAATAACAAATACTATTCCTATATCCCAAGTAACACGTATAAAGGTGTTTCTATGCAGAGTTTCTACATGCAAAAAACGGAGGTCTCAAATTTAGAGTATAGAACATTTTTATTCGATCTAATTATTCAGAATAGAAAAGACGATTTTTTAATCGCCCAACCTGATCAGAAAATGTGGACGAAAGAATATCCTGCGGGTTATAATGAGCCGATGGAGTTGAATTACTTCAGTCATCCAGCGTATAACAATTACCCTGTCGTAGCGATAAGTAGAGCAGGAGCTGAATTGTACTGCAAATGGTTAACCATTGAAGCAGTTAAACTATTTCCAAAGAAAACCGATAAATTAAATGATGTTAGAATACCTACTGAATGGGAATGGATAATGGCGGCGATGGGTAGCGATGAGACAAAAAACTTTCCGTGGGATGGTGATAGCTTGACGAATGAAAAGGGATGTTACCTCGCTAACTTTAACCCGGCAGAAGGTTCTAGTGCTGACGGAGGAATGCATACCGTAGCAGTGAGCTCTTATTTAGCGAATGCATTTGGATTATTCTGCATGAGTGGTAACGTTGCTGAAATGATTTATTACAGTAAAGGTGCTCGGGTGAATCCTGGTACAAAAGGGGGGAGCTGGAACAGTCTTGAGAAAGACCTGGCAATAGATGGAGTTGATCAATGGAAAGGAAAAATAGATCCTTCCATTAATATAGGCTTTAGACCAGTCATAACGTACATTATGAGTACGTCCTCAAAATAGAAGTTTAATAGGATGTAAAGTTGTATTTTTATATTCTATTAAATTTTTTAAATTTTAATGACGACACCGACTGATTCAACTATTATTTCTCGAATTATTTACAGGAAAATTGAAGATGTTCCTAGTAGTGAATGGAATTCAGTTGAAAGCAATAGAAATATCTATTTATCAATAGATTATCTATCTTCACTTGAATCAGAGATGGATAATGAAATTGACTTCTATTATGTCATTTCTTATAATTCAAATAAGAAGCCAGTTCTCATCTCTTCATTTCAGTTGGTGAAATTCACAGACAAAAGAAAGGCATATTCTAAGCAGTTATCTAAGCTAAGCTATCATGTTCACAAGAAGATTTTAGATGCATTCACAATAAATGTTCTGGTTTGTGGAAGTGTTTTTGCAGATGGGGAGAATGGCTTCTTATGGAGTGACGATATTTCATCTGATGCAGCTATAAATGAGATAAGTGAAGTTACCAATCAGCTGAAGAAAGAGAAATCTATAAAGGACAAATTCTCTATGACACTGTTCAAGGACTTTTGGCCTAAATCAAAGAGTTTTTCTGATCGTTTAAAGGAATTTAGTTACCGTGACTTTATGATTGATGTAAACATGGTTTTACACATTCACAATCAATGGCTATCTATCGACGATTATTTAGCCAGCATGAAGACCAAGTTCAGGACACGAGCGAAAAGTGTTTATAAAAAGGCTAAAAACATTCAAATAAGAGCATTAAACAAAACGGAGATACTTGCCAATAGTAGTAGAATTCAGGAACTGTTTGAAAATGTCTTGGATAAATCTGATTTTAGTTTTGGCAAATTAAATGTAAAAGTATTTGCAAATTTCAGTGAGAAATTAGGCGATAATTTTGTGCTAAAAGGGGCTTTCCTTGATGGTAAGCTAGTTGGATTTAGCACTTCCTTTATGAATGACGGGTCGCTAGAAGCAAATTACGTTGGACTCGATTACCAATACAACATTGATTATTCTATCTACCAAAGATTACTCTACGACTATGTAGAACAAGCTATTCAAGGAAGAGCGAAGGACTTACAACTTGGAAGAACCTCCGAACTGATAAAAAGTGCATTAGGGGCTATCCCTACAAACATGAAGCTTTATGTTAAGCATAAAAGCGGTGTATCAAACCTTTTGTTAAAGCCAATTATTCATTCGATTTCACCCAGCGAATTCGAACTAAGAAGACCCTTCAAATCTAATTTCTCATATTAATGGACTCATTAACTCAAATTGTATTAGGCGCAGCTGTTGGTGAAGCCGTTTTAGGAAGAAAAATTGGAAACAGAGCATTACTCTGGGGAGCTGTAGCAGGAACTATTCCTGATTTTGATGTATTGATTAAATTCTTCGTTGATCCAATTACAAATACTGAAATGCATCGAGGGTTCTCTCATTCAATATTGTTTAGCGTTCTGTTCGCTCCAATATTCGCTTATTTTATAAGGAAATTCGAGAAAGGATTCTTGGCTGTGTTTTGCGTTGTTTTGGTTTCTGTGTTCTTCTTTAATTCAGAAGCTATTGTTGGGAAGGTACTATCCTTAACATTGCTTTTAGGACTATTTT
>CAJQQA010000240.1 GCA_905480355.1 uncultured Flavobacteriales bacterium
CAACCTTCTTGAATGCATTTCAATGGGTGTTGACATGTTTGATTGCGTTATGCCTTCTAGAAATGCAAGGCATGGTATGCTTTTCACTTCAGAAGGAATCATTAACATTCGAAATAAAAAATGGGAAAAAGATTTCTCGCAATTAGATCCAAATGGAACATCTTTTGTAGATTCAACTTATTCAAAAGCTTATTTACGACATTTGAGCAAATCGAAAGAACATTTAGCCATACAAATCTCAACCATACACAATTTATCTTTTTATTTATGGTTAGTAAAAGAAGCCAGAGAACACATAAAAGCGGGAGATTTCGTTACCTGGAAAAACATCATGATTCCTAAATTGAAAAATAGATTGTAGTGTTCAAAATAATTGACCGATATATCATACGTAAATTCCTAACAACATTCTTCTTCATGATGGGAGTGATAATGTTGTTGGCTATTGTTTTTGATGTTGCTGACAAACTCGGTGAATTTATTGAAAAGGATGCTACCTTTTATGAAATTGTCGTTGAGTATTACTTCAATTTCATTCTATTCTACGGAAACATGTTCTCTTCTATGATTATTTTCGTGTCAGTTATTTGGTTTACCGCAAAAATGGCTCAAGACACAGAGATCATTCCTATTTGGAATAGCGGTAGAACATTTAGTCGTTTCATGCGTCCTTATATGATTGCGGCAACCTTCCTAATGATTATTTCACTTGTTTTCAATCACTTTATAATACCTCACTCGAACAAAACGAGACTGGAATTTGAAGATAAGTTCTACAGAAGAACGCTCTCGGCACAAAACTATCACGCTGAATACCCAGGCAACGAAATTGTCTACTTCAAAAGCTACAACGGAGACAATAAAGTGATTACAGGATTGACAATTGAAAAGTGGAATAATAAGGGAGAATTAACATCCTTTACTAAGGCAGGTTCAGCAATCAACTCGCCCGGCTCTAAAAAGTGGACTTTATTTAATTATTTTCAGCGTCAAGTTGGCTATCCTAATGACATTATTTCACAGGGAAAAGAAAAGGATGTCACGTTTCAATTTAGTGTAGACGAAATGGCCATGCGCGAGAACATTGCTGAAGCAATGGATTTTTTCACGCTAAGAAATTTTATCGAGCGAGAACGCTCGAAAGGAACATCAATGGTACCAACGTATGAGGTTGAACTTTATCAACGCACCTCCTACCCATTTGCCACATATATACTAACTATTATTGGTGTAGCAGTTGCCAGTCGTAAAAAGAGAGGTGGTATCGGCATAAACATTGCACTAGGCTTAGGTATTATCTTCATTTATATATTTGCGATGAAAATAACAACAGTAGCAGCAATCAATGTTGGACTTCCAGCAACTATCGCTGTATGGATTCCCAATTTACTTTTTGGAGGTGTTGCTGCATTGTTGTATAGAAATGCTAAACGCTAACAAACACACTTACCCTATGAAAATCACTTTTACATTTCTATTGTCCATTTTCTTTCAATTGGCTTTCAGTCAGGAAAACTTAACTCTAGTTGATTCAATAAGCCAAGAACCTGTCCCTAATGTTTATGTTTATTCAATAAATAAAGAACTAATCGGACTTACAAATAAAAATGGAGTAATTCAATTGAATGGTAATTCATTTCCCATTCTGATAAAAAGTTGGGGACATCAAAACAAACAATATTCTCAAAAAAACGACACATTATTACTCTCTCCGAAATATCAACAAATAGAGGAAGTAACAATAATGCCTATTGACTATAATAAGTTTTATTCAGAACTTGTTAAATCTTCAAGCAAAGACATTTTAGCAGACACTAACACTGTCATAAATGGGACTTATTTTTATTCAATGATATTCATTGACTTAAAGAAATTAGATTCTATTTATATTTTAAAGAAGTGTGATTTAACCTTGGTTCAAAATAAGAATACAAAAAAGATAGCCTATAATTATTTCCCAAGAAATGGTGAAAAATATATAAGATATCAAGGCGCTAAAAAGACAAAAGACACTAGTAAGCTAAGTAGTATGAATGGTTTTATTCCCAAGTTCTCGAAGATGCTACAATATGACTTATCAAAAGCTAAAAAGTACAAGCAAGAATTTGAAAATAAACAAGCGAGTCGGGATTTAGGGGAAATTAGCTCGTTTAGAGTAAAAAAAAGAACAAAAAAATACATCGATAAATTACTAGTTAATTACATTGACGACAATATCATCCTGTTTAAAAATATAAGTGACGGCGATTGTGAACGTCCCACTAAATTTTTAAACATAAGTTTTTGCATCAAGAATAGTTCCAAAATTATTGAGTTTTCAAGAGAAAATAAATACCAAATTCAAAATTTAATTTCTCACATAATTATTGAATTTACTATCGATGATGAACCATATGAAATTCGTGTTGCTCAGGGGTTCATTGAAAATGAATTTCTCAGTAAAAACGAATCATTAGAAGTTAAGAATATCGATGAATACTTTAAAACAATTGACTTTTCTGAAGACCAAATTGGATTAGATTTCTATAAGTTTTAATCCTCCAATAATTCTAAAATTGGGCTGCCAGTTAATGCGCTCGGCATTTGTAAATACATCAAGTGAGCTAATGTTGCTGCAATATCTGTGATTGAGATACTCCTTAAAAGCTCTTGTGCGCGGATATTTTTACCGTACCAAAGCAACGGAACGTGTGTGTCATAATTAAACGCAGACCCATGACTTGTACCTTGCTTATTTGCTTCGACATCACTAACTTTCGGCAAATAACCAGGCTCTAAAATAAAAATAACATCCCCACTCTCTTCATGGTGATACCCGTTTTTAACCATCGACATCCAATTATCTTTAGCCGCATTTAAGTACAATTGTGTTCCACTATAGACGCGTTTGACATGATCCCAAGTACTAACTTCATTAATGACAAATTTGATCAATTCGGTTTTTGTAAATTCTGTACTCAACTTTATCTGATCATGGTCAAGATAAATATTATTATTTTGAACAGCCAAAACAAAATCATCCCCATATTCTTGTAAAATCGAATTTCTTAATTTTGCAATATGTTCGTCTTTTATAAAATATCCCCCTGGCAATTTTTTATCTATTAAATATTGTGGAACAGGGACAACTGCATGATCTGCAGTTAAGAACAGAGTGAATTCATTCTCTCCAACTTGTTCTTCAAGTGAAGAAATTAATTTTGCTATTTCAATGTCCAAACGAATGTACATGTCTTCGATTTCTATAGAATAAGGTCCAAATTCATGCCCTGCTATATCAGGCGTTGAAAAACTAATGCAAAGCATATCAGTTTGATTATCTTGTCCAAGTTTTTCATTCTCTATCGCAGCCATTGCAAAATCGTTTAAGAAAGTATTTGCAAAAGGAGTATACGTGAATAAATCATAATCAACCGCTATTCCAGTCATCTCTTTTAAATCATAAGGAAACGTTGGTGTTGATTTACCCTTTAATAGTCGTTCATATGGAGAATCATCAGGGCCACTAGCAGTGTATGTTTCTATTGGATAATAGGTTTTCCATGTCTTGCCCATGTAATTGGCAACATGCTTTTCCGAATTAAATAATTTCACCCAATTTGGTAAATCTGAAGCAAAAAATGAGCTAGTAATAAACTCTCCCGATGCGAAATCATACCAATATGAACCATCACTTAAATGTCCTCCAGGTAGTATTGCTCCTCTATTTTTAATCGACATTGAGATCACTTTTGCCTTTGGGTAAGTCAACTTTAATTGATCGGTAATCGTATTTACTTTTAAATTCTTCGGTGAAAAAAGCCCGTATCCAGAAATTGTCCCTATAGGAGTCACAAGAGAATCTTCCACACAATTGACACTCTGTCTTGTTGTTTTATCAAACCAATCATTGGCAACAATTCCATGATTGTCGGGTGTCGTTCCAGTATAGATTGAAGCGTGTCCTGGTCCCGTATAGGTTGGTAAATAGTTGTATTTTGTATTTCTACAGTTGGTTCCTTTGTTCATTAATTTTTTAAATCCATTCTCCCCAAAACGATCATAATAACGATACAAATAATCGTAGCACATCTGATCGACAACAATTCCAATAATTAATTTTGGTGACTTTTCTTGTTGAGCACCTAACATTGAAATGAAAAAAGTAAACACACATAAACTGATATAACGCATAATCTTGATTTCTTAACTGGAAACAAATATACTCAAATAAAAAAGTGGGCTCCAATATAAACTGAAACCCACTAAAATCTTTTATTTAATTCTAATGAATCACAACAAGTTTAACTGGAGTTGAAGCTCTATTCTCACTTAATACTTGAACAGTATAAAAGCCTTGCGGTAATCTAGATGTATTCACAGAAATACTATTTGTCTGTTCTGTTATTCTCTCATTATAGATTAACTTCCCAGACTGATCGTAAACTACAACTTGTCCGTTTGAAATTACTTTAGAAGTACTTATCACAACTGCCGAATTTGAAGGATTAGGAAAAACTTTTACACGAATGTTATTTTCAGCTAGCCCAGCATCGTCAGCACTGTATGACACAGCGAAATCATCAAAATAAAAGCCATCTTCCGTTACTCCACCATCAGATTCCAAAATAAACCTCACTTTAATTACTTGTCCGATATAATCACTTAGGCTAATTTCTTCAAGAACCCAACTTGTCTGAAAACCTTCAAATACAGGTTCGTTATCAGGTTGAACAGAGCCATTTGCTGAAGTGCCACTCATCGTATAATTCCCACACTGACCTATCCATGATGAGCCATTATCTGTTGAGACTTGAAACTGGCAATAATCGTAATTAGATTCTATTTCCCATCGAGCATAGAATGATATTTGCGCAGCTAATGTATTCGTTAAATCAATAGATTGTAATAATTCATATACCTGTGTCGTATTATCTTGATAATCACCTGAGCCATCAGTAAAACTAGTTGATGGAGAGACAAAATATGCATTTGTCATGTTCCAATCACCTGTCCAATTTGTTGTAGACGATGCATTATCGGAAAACTGAACTGGCAAAGAACCAAACGTTTTAGTAATCGTATCGCGTTTCGTCCAGGTTCCATATTCTGTTTTTAGTATATATTTTACTTCATCACCAAATTGAATTAATGGATTCAGTGTGAAAGCAATCGATCCAGAAGCAGTTTGTTTAATGTTCAAATCATGGACAACTCCAGGACCAACAGTCTGTATATTCTGGAGAGCATCAATAGAAACAGTAACTGCTCCGTCTACAAGTCCTAATCGTTGCACGTTATGATTAAAATTTCCTGACATTGTTGAAATTGATCCTGGGTCCGCATCAACCACTGGCATATATTTATGCGTAATGTGTGACAAAACTAAGTTTGGATGAAGCATATCTTGACAAGTACTCGTAACTTGCGAAGGAGAAGGCCAAAAACTACCTCCAACTTCAGGCGTCATCGCAAAAATTGTATCTTTAGCACCAACGCCATTATCCACTTTATACATATAATCATCGGAATCACCTGACGCTGGGTATAGCCCTGAACTCTTTTGCACAAAATACCCGTTCTTAGCAGCCATGTGACCTCCATATTCAGTGAAATAATCATGATGTGCAGCAAACTCAGCATCCGTTGTTCCAATTGGATGTAAAAATAGATCTCCATAGGAATGTGCATTAAATGCAGAAGTGAATCCTACATTTTCCACCAACCATTGTATTGCCTGTGTTTCAGGCTCCGAAAATGCACCTATCCCCGGGTAAACATCACTGTTTAAATTAAAGCTAATTCCTGTTGTTCCCCAACCATAGGAGTAATTTCGATTCAAATCAACCCCAAAACTATTACTGCTTGGGTGATTCCTACGGTTCTTTCTCCACATACCTCCACCGTTCGGATCTGAAGATTCATTTTCTAAATAACCATCTGGATTTAAACATGGAACAAAATACATTTCAGTGTTATCTACTAAAAAAGCAATCTCGTCATTTGTGTCATAATTCTCAAGTAAATACCACATATAAAATATCGTTTGCGACATACTTAGTGGCTCCCTTGCATGATGGATTGCAGTATACAATACTTTTGTTTCTGAACTTTCATTCAAACTAGGATTATCAGAGATTTTCACGTGATAAATTGGTCTCCCCTCCCACGTTTGAAAAGTAGAAATTGCCGTCTTGACAGAAATCAAGTTGGGATACATTGACGCCATATCATCCAAGGCATCTAACATTTCTTGATAGCGGTACATTCCAGCATAGGATGAAGGAGTTGTTTCAAAATTTACTGGCACCGTTGGTAAAACATTGCCCACACCAGTTGTTGAACAACTGGCATTTTTAACATCTCCACTCTCATTTAAATACTGTTCACGATAAAATTTCTTAACATCAGGAATTAGTACCTCGTACGAAAATCCATTCTCGCGAATCGTTTCTATCTGCTCTGCGGAAAAATCACTAATTAAAAATGTGTTCTTCTTTCGTTCACCGTGATCAACTGGCACTCCAAGTTCAGCAAGTCTTTGCAAGCCTTCACTGTCCGAATAAATTTTAATTTTAGAATAGTCTTGGGCATGTGAAAAAAATGACACCAAGAGGGTAATCGTTAATACGAGTTTTTTCATAATCTGGAGAGTTTTAACAGTTTAATTGCAAATTAGTCAAAATTAATTGATTATCTCTTAATTATTCGATTAACGCAAACAATACAAGGATAAATAGCTGAATAAAATGTGTCTAATTTCATTACTCATTTTATCAACCTTTAATTCTCATCATTCATCACTTCTATTTTACCATTTATAAAAATTGAATTAATGCTTTTAAATAAACCCTTAGTTTTGAGCTGAATAAAAAATTTCAATCAATATGTCAGGAAAGAGAGTAACTTTTGGAAGAATATTTTGGCCTAGTTTATGGGCTGCATTAACGATATCAGTAATTGGTTTTATCATTTGGATTGTAGTAATTAGTTCTGTCGTTGGTGGAATAAATGCTGATAAAGGTTTCTCTGTTGAAAATAAGACTGTCCTGCACATGACTCTTGACGGTTCAATTCAGGAGAAAGGAAGTTCAACTCTCGACTTTCCTTTAATGAAGATGAAATATAAAATTGGTATTTCAGAAATACTGCACGGTTTAAAAGCTGCAAAAAATGACAGTAAAATCCAAGGTGTTTTCATTGAGATAAACGCATTGCAATGTGGCTTTGCATCTGCAAAAGAAATTCGAGACGCCATTAACCGTTTCGAAGAGTCTGGAAAGTTTGTAATTGCATACAATAGCGGAGAAATCATAACGCATTTAGAATACTATATTGCATCCGCAGCGAATGAAAGCTATGGGTTTCCGAGTTCAACAATGCAATTCCTTGGACTAGGAGCTGAATTGTCTTTCTTTAAAAATACACTTGATAAACTTGATGTTGAAATGCAAGTAATTAGAGGTTCGGACAATGATTTCAAAAGTGCAGTAGAGCCATTCTTTAGATCTAATATGAGTGATTCTTCACGACTCCAAATCGAAACTTATATAGCTGGTTTATGGGATGATTATAAGGATGATATTGCTATTGATCGTAAAATCTCTTCAAAAGAGCTGAACCGACTTGCGGAAAATGCGCTAATCCAAAACGTTTCTGATGCTGTAGAATATAAGTTAATTGACGCTGTAAAATATAGAGATGAAGTTATCTCAATATTAACAAAGAAAGTCAAGCCCGCAAAAGGTGAGGAACTAAACTTTATGAATTTTACTAAATACTCAAAAAAGAAATTTGTTCAAAATCAATCTTTGGCTCAAGTTGATGAAGCTAATATTGCTGTGATTCTCGCTGAAGGTGGAGTCTCTGAAAGTGGAGACGGATTGACTTCTGATGAAATTTGTCAACTTTTTAAAGATGCTCGAAATAACAATTCTATCAAAACAGTTGTTTTTAGAATTAACAGTCCTGGTGGAAGTGCTCTAGCGAGTGATGAAATTTGGAGAGAAGTAAAATTAACTAATGACGTGAAAAAGGTTATTGTTTCAATGGGAGATGTTGCTGCCTCAGGTGGCTATTATATTGCTGCGCCTGCGTTTAAAATATTTGCGCAGCCGAATACAATTACTGGTTCTATTGGTGTGTTTGGCGTTGTTCCATTCACAGGGAAAATGATGGAGAACAAACTTGGATTAACATTCGACAGAGCATCAACCAACAAGCACTCTATTATGACGACTAATCGAAAATTAACAGAGGACGAAATGAGCCTTATACAAGAAGGAGTTGATGATATTTACGACTTGTTTAAATCACGTGTTGCTGAAGGTCGTGGAATGACAAAAGAAGAAGTTGGTGTTATTGCTCGTGGACGTGTATGGACAGGCCGTGATGCAAAAAGAATAGGTCTTGTTGATGAATTAGGTGGAATTGTAGATGCTATTAAATACGCTGCTAAACAGGCTGACATAAAAGATATTAAGACCCTTTATTATCCAGAAGTTAAAGAAGACAAGTTAGAAGCACTAATTGAGCAATTTATAACTGAAAGTGACATGAGCACAAGTATTTCTTCAGAATTACCCGTTTCACTTATGAAGTATTATGAGCATTTGAAATCATTGGAATCAATACAAGGAATTCAAATGCGATTGCCTTATGAATTTATTATAGAATAAATATATTTGACAGGACGTTTTCTTTAGTTAATTCGTTCTAAGTTTTAAGAATTTAACTTATACCAATGAAAAAGACGTTTCTTCTGTCTCTAACCCTATTGATAATCTCCTCTTGTGCTTTAAATAATGTTTTTCTGAATCCAGTCCCTCTGACTAATGAGTCCTCATTCACAGTTTTTTCAGATAATCACAAAGACACGATAACTCTATCTTTCACGGGAAACAATTCACCGACAACAACGAACTCAAAGAATGAGACCATTGATTACAATACAAACTACAAAATTAAAAGTCTCAATTTTCAAAATTCAAATGGGGACACAATCAATGGATGGTTAGTTAAACCAAACTCTTACAACGGAACAACTATTTATTTCCTCCATGGGAATACGGGAAATCTTGCTTATAACTTTCCATTGGCTGAGCCATTTATACTTAAAGGATATCAAGTTTTTTTAATCGACTATAGCGGTTTTGGATTCTCTAAAGGAAAAGCAAAACGAAAAAATGTACTTATCGATGCAAATGAAGGGTTAGATTACTTAATTGGCAGAAAAGATGTCACTTACAACAAACTAATCATCTATGGCCAATCTTTAGGAGGGCATGTGTCTTGTATTGTAGCGAAAGAAAATGAGAATAAAATTGATGCCTTGGTTATTGAAGGTGCATTTTCATCACATAAAGACATTGCGGCTGATGACGTGCCGATTATTTCTAGAATTGCTATTCGTGAAATGTACAGTGCTGAGAGGAGCTTACCAGACTTTCATAAGCCTGTTTTGATAATCCATAGCAGAGAAGATAAACGCATTGACTTTAAACATGGTGAACGACTTTTCGAAGTTGCAAACGAACCCAAAACTTTCATGCCAATTCAAAAAAGGCATGTTTTCGGTCCATTGTTTTACATCAACGAGATCATAGAGCAAATTGAAAAAATATTACGATAACTTATAAAACTAGTATCGAAATGCAGCCTTTAAATTTGCTAGTTTGATTCAAATAGATAATCTAGATGGTTTAATAAAATAAAAAAAGGAAATGATTAAAACCATTTCCTTTTCTCAACTTTTATGTTTTTTACTTCGAAGCCATTTCAACAAAATCATCATATGAAATTTCTTTTTCTGTCAACTTCACTGTTTTTTTAAAAAATGTTGTTAGTTTTTGCTCTCCCAACATATCATATATTCTAGTTGCTTCTTCTTTGTTTTGAAGAACTTGCATTGCCGAAGCTGTCAATTCTTTATCTTCTGGAGCAGGCATACCATATTGCGCGTAGTTATTTACTAATAACCCTTTCGTATAGTTCATCACCTCTTCTTGCTCCAACTTAATGTCGTTATCTTTGAAAATACGTCCTTGAATCAACTGCCACTTAAGACCTTTTGCATAACCGTCGTATTCAGCTGCTATTTGCTCATCGCCGATTTCTTTCTCATTCGATAACTTAATCCACCGCTTCATAAAAGCATCTGGAAGCTCAACCTTCGTTTTCTCAATAAGGGCATCGTAAACAGAGCGTGTAAGCATTTTGTCAGAATCATTTACAAACATCCCATCCAAATCCGATGTGATTCTCGCTTTCAATTCTTTCTCATCTTTCACTATTCCTTCACCAAAAAGTTTGTCATACAGCTCAATACTAAGTTCAGCCATCTCCATCGTTTTAATTTCAGTAATTGTCATCTGAAATTCTTTCGAAAGATCATTTAATTCATCTTCTTTCACACCCAACATTGCTGCTGTATCCTTCCCTCCTTTTGAAACTTTTGCTGGATCAACAATAACTTTATCGCCAACTTTCTTTCCTAATAATTCTTTTGTTGTTTTCTGATCTTCTACAAATTCCATTGAGATTGTCGAAGAATGAAGAACTCCAGCTTCCTTAATTGATTGATCTTCATTTAACTCAACAAATTGAGCAAGAATCATATCTTTTTCTCCAACTTCATCAACGGAAACTAATTTACCATAACGACGACGTAAATCTTCAGTTTGCTTCTCAATTAACTTCTTGTCCACTTTTACTTTATAGTAATTGAACTTATTCTTCGATGAAAGAGCAACTTTAATGTCAGGAACTAATCCTATGTCATATGTGAATTCAAATTCTGTCGGCTTTTCGAAATCACCTTTAAAACCATTAGCCTCAGAAGGGATCGGATTCCCAAGAATATCAATTTTGTTCTCTGTAATATAATTATGAAGTGATTCGTTTACAAATCTGTTCAGCTCTTCCGACAAAACACCTTTGCCATATTGCTTTTTAATCATTCCCATAGGAATTTTTCCATCTCTAAATCCAGGAATTTTAGCCGTCTTACTGTATTTAATCAATGCATTGCTAACCTTTGACTCATAGTCTTTTGGTGAAACAACAACTTTTAGTGTTGCGTTTAATGCATCAATGTCTTCACGAACAATATTCATCACTTTAACTTTTAATCCTAATTAAACAAAAAATGGTATAAGACTATCTTATACCATCCACCATTGTGCGGATGGAGGGACTCGAACCCACACACCTCACGGCACTAGATCCTAAGTCTAGCGTGTCTACCAATTTCACCACATCCGCAATGTTTCACTAATAAAGAACTTCGCTAAGTCCTAAACCCTTATCTATGAAGCCTTGAATGACCATCAATCAATAACGGAGTGCAAAGATATTCAATTATTTTAAAATTGAAAGAAAATAGAATTATTTAATCAAATTTTGTCGCTTACTAGATGATTTTATGCTAAGAATCATTTCTTGTTAACATCTCCTTTAAATTGTGAATAAATCGTCCAAATTATTGACGCGAATGAACTAAAAAGAACTTAAGTTTGTTGTTCAGAAAAATCAGAATGATAACAATTGATCCTAAAAAAATATCAGTCCCTCAGCTGCATCATTATTTGCTAGGAGCTATAGGTCCTAGGCCAATTGCTTTTGCTTCTACTATTGATAAAGACGGGAATGATAATCTGGCTCCATTTAGTTTTTTCAATGTGTTTAGCGCTAATCCTCCAATATTAATTTTCTCTCCAGCGCGTTCTGGCAGAACAAACACAACTAAGGACACCTTTAACAATGTTAAGGTTGTTCCAGAAACTGTCATTAATGTTGTGAATTATGACATGGTCCATCAAATGAGTCTTGCAAGTTCACCTTTTGCTCCAGGAGTCAGCGAATTTATTAAAACTGGGTTTACTCCTGTTGCTTCTGAAACGATACAACCAAAGCGTATTAAGGAATCACCCGTACAATTTGAGTGCAAAGTTATTGATGTGAAAGAACTTGGTACAAAAGGGGGCGCTGGGAATTTAATTTTTTGTGAAGTACAGAAAATCCATATTAGTGAAGAAATATTAGATGAAGATCAAGCAATCGATCAAAAAAAGATTGACTTAGTCGCTAGAATGGGTGGCAATTGGTATTGTCGTGCAGACGAGAATTCAATGTTCGAGATACAAAAACCAATTACTACTATTGGAATAGGATTTGATCAAATGCCGAAAGACATTTTAGAAAGCAAGACACTTAGTGGAAATAATCTGGGTCAATTAGGTAATATTATTGAATTACCGAATGAAACAGATGTAAATGAATATAAGCTAATCGAATTAAGTGAGTTGTTTGTATCATTAGAAGATGAGCCAGCAAAATTGGAAATAGAATTACATAGAAGAGCGAAAGGTCTTTTAATTGAAAACAAAGTAGAAGAAGCATGGATGACGCTTTTGGCGTTTAATAATTAGAATTAAAAAATAAGAACCAAAAAAAAACAATTATGTTCAAATTAACAGGAACGATTAAAATCATCAAAGAAACTGTTCAAATAACAGAGAAATTTGCGAAAAGAGAATTTGTAGTAACGGAAAGTTCAAGCATGTATCCACAAGACATTATGTTTCAAGCGGCACAGGACAAGTGTTCAATGATCGATGGATTTAACGAAAATGATCAAGTTGAAGTTTCATTCAATCTTAGAGGTAGAGAATGGACGAGTCCACAAGGTGAAGTCAAATACTTCAATACTTTGGATGCATGGAGAATTGAAAAAGTAGGTCAAGGAATGCCACAAGGAGGACCTTCTGACATGAACTTAGATCCAATTCCAACTGCACCTGCTGCTAGTACCGAAAGTTCTGAAGATGACGATTTACCGTTCTAAGTGAAAATCCTTTAGACTAAAGCCCCATTCGCGTTTTGCAAAATGGGGCTTTTCTCGTTGTTCTCCTCATTCATATATGCAATAAACGAGATTAGTCAAAAAAAAATCCGTAGCTTCACAGGCGATGAAATTTACAGAACTCAACCTCAATGATAGTTTACTTGAAGCCATTTCCTATATGGGCTTTGAAAGTGCTACTCCAATACAAGAAAAAGCAATTCCATTAATTTTGGACAATAGAGATTTAATTGCATGCGCACAGACTGGAACTGGTAAAACAGGGGCCTTTATCTTACCAATACTAAATAAACTTGTCGGAAAAGAAGATACCAATATTGACACATTAATTATTGTTCCAACTCGAGAATTAGCTATTCAAATTGAACAACAGATTCAAGGTTTAGCTTATTTCGTATCTGTTGGTTCTAAATCAGTTTACGGAGGTGGTAGTGGTAAAGATTTCGATTTGGAAAAAAATGCTTTGGTCAATGGTACAGATATCATTGTTGCTACACCAGGGAAATTACTTTCTCATTTAAAAATGGGTTATGTTAATTTTAAACACGTAAAGCATTTGATCCTAGATGAGGCCGACCGTATGTTAGATATGGGTTTTATTGACGATTTAACAAAGATAATTTCTTTTCTACCAAAAGGACATCAAACTTTATTATTTAGTGCTACAATGGCGCCAAGTTTGGAGAAATTAGCTCGGAAATTACTCCATAATCCTGAAAAAATATCATTGGCTGTTGCGAAACCGGCTGCGGGTGTAAAGCAATCTATTTATCTTGTTCATGATGAACAAAAAGTAAAGGTATTAGCCCATATTATCAAGGAAAATAAACATTACGACAGTATTATCGTATTTACATCTACAAAAAGTAAAGTATCTAATATTGTTCGTTCTTTAGGACGAAATGGACTAAAGGCACAGGGAATATCTTCAAATTTAGAACAAAGCGAACGTGAGGAAGTATTGAGAGGATTTCGATCAAAAAGAATTCGAATTCTCATTGCAACTGACGTAATGAGTCGTGGAATTGATATAAAAGAAATCAATATGGTGGTCAACTATGATGCACCGCATGAACCAGCTGATTATGTGCATCGAGTAGGTCGAACTGCAAGAGCAAACACGAAAGGAGAGGCGATAACTTTGGTTAATCAAACTGATATGTTTCGAATGCGAAGAATTGAGCAATTAATTGAGTCATCTGTCCCTAAAATGCAACCACCTGAAGAGTTTGGCCCTGGACCAGAATGGCAGGAAGGAAAACCAAAAGGAAATAATCATTTCAACAAGAATAAGAAGAGGTTTGATCATAAAAAAAAGACACGTTAAGAATAAGTGATGAGTAAAATTTAGATTACTCGCATATTTTCATCGCTCTACTCACAACCTCATCCTTTAAAGCTTTTGGTTGAAGCACTTTTACTTCACCACCATAACTAAGTATCGCACGAATTAATTCTTCAGAGATGTTTACTTTCAATTGAAAAACAACAGATGAATTTTTCATTTCTATTACTTTCTGAGAAACGTGAAAAGGTAAAGAGTCGAGGTATTTTGCGGCAATTGATGTGGCTTCCAGTTGCACGTCACTAGGCACAGTATTACCACTTGTAATCCCCATAGCATATTTGAAGTAGTTATCTGGATTAAAATCTAAAGGCATTACTGCATTATCGGAGCTAATCACTAGCTCTTCAATCCGATCAAGTGCATACGTAATATAGTCTTGCTTACTTTCATCATAGGAAATTAGATACCATCGATTACTGTACTGTTTGAGTAGTAATGGAATTACTCTTCGTGGTTTTAATTCTCCAGAAATAAAACTTGCGTAATCAAAAGTTACCCACCGATTAAATTTAATAGACTCAATTAATGAAGGCAAAAACTCACTTCCACCTTCAGTTCCAGTATTTTCAAATTGAATAAATTGATCCGGATCATCTAGTTTTGATGTTGAAATTCTATCCACGATCTTGTCTATTGCACTACCAAACTGTTTGAATAGTGCAACATCCTTAAACTGCATAAGAGTTTTTGCTGCAAAACTTATTGATTCGATGTCATCCTCAGTAAGTGGTATATCGTTAATGGAAAAGTCTGGATTACTATAGAAATAACCGCGTTCGTTCTTTGAATATTTAATTGGTGCATCGTGTTCCATTCTCATCGAAAACAAATCTTTTTCGATTGTAGAATCACTTATGTGACTTCCATCTATACTTCCGAATAACGATTCTTCACAAGCCTCTCTTAGATCTAATTTACTAGGGAAAGCTTTGTATTTATTGCGTAAACATTTATCAATTATACGGTATCGAATTAAGGCATTTTTAATATGAGGCATTCTTGCTAATTAAAAAAAGTAAACTTCAAGTCACCATTAATGTCATTATCCATTAAGCTGAGACTTCTTTCTTGTAACCAAATAATTCATAATGTTTAATAGCTTTCACAACTTCCATAGGAACATCTTCTTCCCAAATAGAAGCATTTACCTTAATCTTAGAAAGAACATCATCTGACATGATGTGCAATAGTTTATCATCGAACTCCTTAAAAGCCTCCAATTTATTATTGTCTTTCATATAGTTCAACAAGCCTCGAAGTTTCTCATCAATAATGATATTATTCAAGTCATACTCCTCTCCTGTTTCAACATTTATCGCAGGATATACTAACATTTTCATTTGATGACCAAATCCTCTTCCGAACGCTTCAAGAAGACCACCCGGTAAATTACCATAATACTTTTCGTCAAAAATAGTTTGTAGGTTATAAATACCAACAATTACTCCCATCATTCTACCCCTAGCAATCGTTGCCAAGTAATCGACCATTTTATAATGCTTCAAGTAATTACTAATCATCACAGTATAACCCAGCGTTCCTAGCAGTTCTGCTCGGTCAACAAAATCTTTATCCAGAATTTTTCCGTCAGCAGTTAAATCCTTTAGAGTCAATTCAAAAACAACTCGTAATTTGTCTTCATCGACATCTTCTTGTTGTAAAAATTGTTTTTTCCCTTTTTCGATCATATCGATATGCACTTTCGTTACAGGCCTAAACCTTCCTCGCATTAAAAGAATATTTTTTTTATACAAAGCCTCAGCTGGTTGAAGAACATGTCCACTCAAGTCAAACATTGTAGCATCTGTCATTCCTTTCTTAACAAGGTTTAATGCCATAATTCGATTATCAACACTCTCAAAATCCGGTCCTGAAATTCGCAACATATCTATCTCCATTCTTTCACGTGGGATTCTATGGACTACATTTTTCAAGAATTCATCCAAATCACTATAATGAAAATAGCAGGCATGTAACAAATTTACTCCTAAAATCCCAAGAGCCTCTTGTTGTGCTTTATTACTTATATCATGCATTTTGATATGTAATACTACTTCGTTTGGTTTTGAATCAATGCCTAATTGAAACCTTAAGCCCACCCAACCTTGACCTTGATTACTCTTATGGTAATTCAGAGATTCTACCGTATTACAAAAAGAAAAAAATCGAGCTTCTTTGAACTTTTCTGGCAATCTGCTTTTCAAAGTGTCATACTCTATTTTCAGCATTTTTGTTAAGCGCTCTTCGCAAACATATCGAGATGCTTCACCATACATTGCATCCGAAATCTTCATATCGTAAGCGGATTGTGTATGGGCTATAGTTCCTGAACTACCACCAGCTTTAAAGAAATTCGCAGCAACTTCTTGCCCAGCGCCAATTTCAGCAAAACAACCATAAATATCTGATGCAAGGTTAATTTTTAATGCTTTTTCTTCTGTTGTGAGTTTTCTTTCGTCAATCATGTTCTAGTTTCTAATGCAAATGAAAAAATATTCATTCAGGTTCTTTAAAATCGGGATTATTGATGAATTCGTGGTCAGAAAGCGTGAGTAAAAACTGTTTAATTAAGTCCTTTTCAAAGGCGTCAAGTTGGACTCCACCTTGGGATGCAAACTCAATTAGTGGGTCAATAGTCGGGCTGATTTGAACAAAACTAG
>CAJQQA010000241.1 GCA_905480355.1 uncultured Flavobacteriales bacterium
ATGGGGACTCATGGCTTGAGTGGCGGGCAATGGCTTTTTGGTAGTTTTGCAATGAAAGTTTTGAGAAGTGCAGATTGTCCATTCTTAATTGTTCAGAAGTCTACTAAAATAGAAGAAATCGAAAAAATTGTTATTCCTATCGATTTAACAAAAGAAAGCATGCAAATTGTCAATATTGCTGGCGATATGTCTAACATAATGAATGCTAAAATTACCGTATTGGCAGAGAAGCAAACTGATCAAATTTTGAATCAACGAATTCAAAATAGAATTGGAATTATCAAAAAGCAATATGAAGAACGAGAAATAAAAACTAACATACATTTTGTTAAGAATACAAGAGATTACCGAAAAAAAATAATGAAATATGTAAATGAAAATAACATCGGTTTAATTGCACTTTCTTATCATTCTGAGAGTTTATTCCCACAATTTGATACCTTTGCGCAGAAGTTAATTACTAACAAGCCTGCGTTACCTGTATTAATTATAAATTCAAAATTAGCGTCGGCACTCTATTATTAAGGAATGAAAATCGGTGAATTCAATGAACTTACAATACTTAGGTTCACTTCAGTTGGCGCATATCTAGCGGATGAAGAAGACAATGATGTATTGTTACCCAATAAATACTTAACGGATGATATGGGTCTAGATGACAAAATATCTGTTTTTGTTTATCGAGATTCTGAAGATCGTGCTGTTGCTACAACGCAAATTCCTTTTATTGAAATGAACGGTTTTGCTTACTTGAAAGTTACTGCAGTAAATCATTTCGGAGCTTTTGCCGATTGGGGTCTTGAAAAAGAACTAATGATTCCGTTCAAAGAACAAAATCTCAAATTAGAAGAAGGCAATCATTACCTGACACATATGGCTTTAGATGACAAAACCGATCGTGTTTATGGTTCAACAAAAACAAATCGTTATTTACAATTATGCGAAGAAACATTTGAAGACGACCAAGAAGTCGCTTTAATGGTTTGTGATAGAGGAGATTTGGGTGTTAAAGTTATTGTGAATGGGATTTATGGCGGTCTAATTTTTCGAAATGACGTCAGTAGAACCCTAAAGCGAGGACAAAAATTAATTGGCTACGTTGCAAAAGTTCGTGAAGATGGAAAATTAGATATACGCCTAGACAGAGTAGGTGGAGATAAAGTTCTCTCTTCTGCTGATAAATTACTCGAATTATTACGTGCTGATGGTGAAATATTACTCACAGATAAGAGTGATCCAGATCTCATTCGAGAAGTAGTTGGCATGAGTAAAAAGACCTTTAAACAAGCTGTTGGAAAACTCTATAGAGATCGCATTGTCAGCCTTGAAAACGGTAAAATAACTTATTTAAAATAAGTGACTTTTTTTTCATGGCTTAGCTTCGTTTAAAAATTAAACATCTCTTTAAAACGAATTGTTTGACGACGGGATATTTCAACTTTATCACCGCCTCTCAATTCGACTTGTAATCCACCATTAAACCAATTCTCTACATTTTCAATCCAATCAAGGTTAATAATGAACTTGCGATTTGCTCGAAAAAAATGACTACCATCCAATCGATCTTCAAAGCTATTTAAAGAGCGCAAGATAAATGGACGATTTTTCCCAAAGTGAATTTTAACGTAATTCCCATCAGATTCTAGCATTCTAACATCAGAAAGCTGAACGAAATAGCAGTTCTCACCATCTTTGATAAAAACTCGATCACTTGGAGCTAATATCCTATCTCTCGATGAAACGAATTCTTTAGAAGACTCAAATTCTTCATTATCCTTGCTCTTTAGCTTTTCAATAGCTTCATTCAAACGAACGGGATCAATTGGTTTTAAAACGTAATCCAATGCATTAACCTCAAATGCTTTCAAAGCATAATTATCATGGGCTGTAACAAAAATAACATGGGGAATATTATCTAGTTTTTTCAACATTTCAAAACCTGTCATCTCAGGCATTGAAATATCCAAGAATATCAAGTCAGGTTTTAATGATTTTATTTTCTCAATGCCCTCTTCTCCATTCTTCGCTTCATCAAGAATAACAATTTCAGAATAATCGTTCAGCATTGTTCTAATTTCATTTCGAGCTAAGCGCTCATCATCAATTATTATTGTCTTAAATTCTTTCATATTATAAATTTCATTTGCGCTACAACCATCTCAGAATCCTCAAATAAATGAAATTGAGCATTCTCACCATATTGCAACAATAAACGTTGTTTAATGTTTTTTATTCCAACTCCTAGGTCTACAACTGACTTTAAGCTTCCAGAGTTCAGGACCTCAATAACTATAGCTTCGCTCGTCTTAAAAACGCGCACTTTAACTATTCCCCCATTTTTAAGGTTTGATATTCCGTGTTTGATAGAATTCTCAACCATCATTTGCAAAGTAAATGGCGGGATTTGAAACGATTCCAATTCTGGAATTAGCTCCCATTCTATCTGTAAACGCTCCTCAAAACGGACCTTTTCTAGTTCTAAATAATTCTTTGCTAAAATCAATTCATCCTCTAAGGTAACCAAATGTTCTTTCCCTAGAACAAGAGACTGACGTAACAAATTTGAGAGTGTAGTTACCGAAGTTTTCGCTTTTATCGGATCAATATCAATCAACGCTCGAATACTATTAAGAGAATTAAACAAAAAATGTGGATTCAATTGAGATCTCAAGTTTTTAAGAGCGCTTTCTCTATTACTGGCCTCCAATTCTAAATTTGAGACTTCTTGCTTACGTGACTTTTGAAAAAAGTGAAATGTAAAATAAATCGCATTCCAGAACATTACCAAAATCATGATTGCAAAGACATTGACAATAATATTTGAAAGGTCTAAGAGCTGAATACCTCTTCTATCAAGATCAGACAAATAATCATAAACAATGTCTATAAGCGATATTAAAGTTGAACAAACAAAAGAAGAAAGTAACAATCGAGGTAAAAGATTTGGTAATCTAAGACTTAACCAACCAAAACGAATAAAAAAAGTACGTTGAGCATGCGTCACCGCTATACCAGTAAAAACAACAATGAAAATATTGAACAAAAAGGTAGAATTAACTCTATTTGGGTCATCATTAAAAACCGAAAGGGCAAGTAAACCGCAATATGCTGACCAGCCAATTATTTGAGCAATCCAATAAAATTTCTTAGTGCTTAACATTTCTCAAAACTAATTCTTATAAACGTTAATTCAAATTAAATTTGGACAATTGGAGGTAATCAATTATCCATGAAGGTATAAACTGGAATAGACAGTAATATTAATTTTCATTGAAAAAAATGCTTTTTTACATCATAGGTAGTAGGAATCTTGTAACTTTGCCTCCCGAAGTTACTTCGTAAAAAAAATATGTCCAATTCAACAAAATATATTTTCGTAACTGGAGGGGTAACATCTTCTCTAGGAAAAGGAATTATTTCGGCCTCGCTTGCTAAATTATTGCAAGCTAGAGGGTATTCTACAACGATACAAAAGCTAGATCCATACATTAATATTGATCCTGGAACCCTGAACCCATATGAACATGGTGAGTGCTTTGTAACTGACGATGGTGCAGAAACGGATCTTGATCTTGGCCATTATGAACGCTTTTTAAATGTCCCAACATCACAAGCCAATAATATAACTACAGGAAAAATATACCAATCCGTTATTAACAAAGAAAGACGTGGTGAATTTTTAGGGAAAACTGTTCAAGTTATTCCCCACATCACTAACGAAATAAAAGAGAGAATACAAATTCTTGGAAACAAAGGAACTTTTGATATTGTAATCACTGAGATTGGCGGTACTATTGGTGATATTGAGTCTTTGCCTTACGTTGAGGCTGTACGTCAGATGAAATGGGAGTTTGAAGACGACTGTATTGTTATTCATTTGACTCTTGTGCCTTATCTAGCTGCTGCTGGAGAATTGAAAACAAAGCCAACTCAACACTCAGTTAAGCAGTTATTAGAATTAGGTGTTCAGCCGGATATTCTTTGCTGTAGAACAGAACATGAACTTCTTTTAAACTTACGCCGTAAAATCGCAAAGTTTTGTAATGTCAACATGAACGCCGTTATCGAAGCGAGAGATGCAGAAACCATTTACGATGTTCCATTACTAATGCAAGCAGAAGAGTTAGATAAAATTGTTCTTGAGAAATTAAACTTACCGACTAAGTCTGTTCCAGAATTAACAAAATGGAAAGATTTTTTAACCCGTCATAAAAACCCAAAATCAGAAGTTACGATTGGATTGATCGGGAAATATGTGGAGCTAAAGGATTCTTACAAATCAATAAGTGAATCATTTATTCACGCTGGAGCTCAGAATTATGTAAAAGTCAATGTACGCTGGATACATTCTGATAAAATAACGGCGGATAATATTGATGAAGAATTAGAAGGACTAGATGGTATTCTTGTTGCGCCTGGGTTTGGATCAAGAGGTGTTTCAGGAAAAATAGAGACCGTGCGATTCGCAAGAGAAAATAAAATTCCTTTTTTCGGAATTTGTTTGGGAATGCAATGTGCAGTAATTGAATTCGGGCGAAACGTTCTAGGACTAAAAGAAGCACATACAACAGAAATAATTGAAGATTGCAAAGAACCTGTAATTGATATTATGTCGGAACAAAAAAACATTTCGAATCTTGGGGGTACAATGAGGCTGGGGTCATATAAATGTCAACTGATACCAGGTTCAAACATTTCTAAGGCTTACAATACTGATTTAATTGCAGAACGGCATCGTCATCGCTATGAATTCAATAATAAATATCTTGCTGAATTTGAGAAGCATAAAATGATCGCAACAGGGAGAAATCCTGAATCTGGACTAGTTGAAGTTGTTGAAATAGCTGATCACCCTTGGTTTGTTGGTACGCAATTTCACCCAGAATATAAAAGTACTGTTGCTGAGCCGCACCCACTTTTCGTTTCTTTCGTTAAAGCTGTGAAAAATTACAAAGAAGATAAATAACAATCTAGAATGGATAAGAATACAATCATTGGTTTAGTAATGATCGGCATCATTTTGTCGGTATTTACAATTTTTAATAAACCTTCTGAAGAAGAAATAAAAGCTGAAAAAGCAAAAATAGAACTTCAGCAAGAATTACGAGAAATAGCCCAAAAAGAAGATTCTATTCGTTTGATTAAAAATAATGAAGCTTCAAATTTAGACACAACTCAAGACGCATCAATTGCAACCAATGATAGTGACGAAGCTGATCCTAAATCGACTACATCAAAAGAATTAAAAGGCAAGATTATACGACTTGAAAATGAAAAGTTGATTGTTGATTTTAATACTAAAGGTGGACAAATTGCAGCTGTTCAATTAAAAGAATACGAGTCTTACTATGAATATTCTAAATTTGATGAAGAACAAGTGCCGCTTGTTTTCTTTAAAAATGGAGATGCAACAAATGGTATCGTCTTACCTATGAAAAATGGGGATTTAAATACAGAAAACGAACTTTTTACTGTTAAATCTCAAAGCGATGATCGAATCGTTTTTCAACTCGAACGCGAAAATCAAGAAGTAATTGAATTTGTCTATACTTTCAAAAAAGATGCCTATGATATTGATTACACGATTAATATTAAAGGGTTTGATGGGAAAGTAACTCCAAAGAACGTTATGTTCAATTGGAATGCTTCTTTGAGAAGAACAGAGCGTTTATTCAGCGAGCAACGAAGAGTTTCTACCGTTTGTTTTAATTATGAGGAAGAAGGTTTTTCTTGGCTAAGTGAAATGGGCTCTGGAGAAGAAATTGCTGAGGATAAATTGGATTGGGTAAGTTTCAAACAAAGTTATTTCTCTTCATTCATTAATCCAGAAAACCCTTTCGGAAAAGAAAACTCAAAAATGGAAATCGTTGAATATGAAGACGGTGATCCGAAAGAATGGTCTCATTTGAAGGATTTCAAAACGCAAATGAACTTGAATTTAACCAACGTTGAAAATACTTCATTCACGATGAATTGGTTCTTCGGACCAAATGATTACCAAACGCTTACATCGTATGACGACGATTATGAAGATGTACTTAATTACGGTTGGGGAATTTTTAGAATGATTAATATTTATGCTGTACAGCCTGTTTTCAATCTTTTGAAATCAACAGGAATGGGAATGGGAATCGCTATTTTCTTGCTTACTCTAATTATCAAGTTTGCATTGATGCCAATCCAATGGAAAATGTATGTTTCTTCAGCAAAAATGAAAATATTAAAACCGGAAATTGAAGAGCTCACAGCAAAGTATCCTGAGAAAGATGATGCCATGAAGAAGCAAATGGAAATGATGACTTTGTACCGTGAATCTGGTGCTAGTCCTCTATCAGGTTGTGTTCCAATGTTAATTCAAATGCCGATATTATTGGCGGTATTCCGTTTCTTTCCATCTACATTTGATTTACGACAAAAATCATTCTTATGGGCAGAGGATTTATCATCATATGATTCAATCTACAATTTAGGATTTAATATTTGGCCTTATGGAGATCACGTCAGTTTGTTCACATTATTAATGGCTGCAACATTATTAGTTTACACACGCTTTAATAGTGGACAAATGCAAACACCTCAGCAACCAGGAATGCCAAACATGAAAGTGATTATGTATTTCTTCCCTTTCATGATGATCTTCTTTTTCAATAATTATGCTTCAGGTTTAAGTTATTACTATTTCATCTCTACGCTTGCTTCTATATTAATCATGATATTGATAAAGAAATTCTTTGTAGATGAAGAAAAGCTTAAGTTGAAAATGGCAAATAGAAAGACCATCGCTCAAGCTAATCCTAAGAAAAAGAAAGAGAAGTCCAAGTTTCAAATGCGTTTAGAGGAGATGCAAAAGAAACAACAAGACCAGATAAAGAATAAGAAAAAATAATCTGAGATACATTAAAAAAAAAGTCTTCTGAATATTCAGAAGACTTTTTTATGTTAGGGTGATTCTCTATCTTACAAGAATAGAAATCAGCTCTTTCTCAACCATTTAAAAAGGTGCCTTAAACGGACACGATGACCGAATTGAAGAATGCCATTGCGATACAAACGTGCTGCAATTCCTAACATTGCTATAGCAGACACAAACAAGATGAATAATGATAAATAAATTTGATAGCCCTCCCCTTCTGCGTAACCTTGTAGTAATGTTACCATTACAACAACAGGTGAAGTAAATGGAAAGTAATGGAAAAAGTCTGCCATCACACTTTCTGGATAGCTTAAGGTGTAATAACCAGCATATAATGCAAAACAAAGTAAGAAGATTAAAGGTAAAACAAATTGCTGTCCATCACTTTCTGATCCCGTAGTAGCTCCAATTGCAGCAAAGAGAGCTCCATAAAACAAATATCCTACAGAGAAAAACAACAAGAAAAAACCTGTCGTATTGGCGAACTGCATTCTTTCATAAATTAATTCAATAAAATGATTGTACTCACGTGATGCAAATTGGCTCTCTTGATAACTTAAGTCACTACTGTCTATGACCAACTGTTCTAAATTCATCTGTCCAGCATCGAAAATGTCGATAAAAATATTCTCCCGCATAAAATAGAGACCTGCCGCAATAATTGCAATCCAAAATGCAAATTGTAAAAATGCTGCGAAACCAATGCCTGCAATTTTCCCAAGCATTAATTGGCGTGGAGAAACAGAGGCAAGAAGAACTTCTACAATTCGATTGCTTTTTTCCTTTGCGACACCTCGAAGAATTGTCATTCCAAAAAGGAAAATAAATACAAAAATAAGAACTCCATAAAACAACCCAGCCCAACCTGCAAGATCACTTGCTTCGTCATTTGGGTCGTAGACATTTGAGAATGCCAATGTTAATGGTTGCTTTATCTTTCGATAGTCTGCAAGTTCTATTTTACCAAACTGATTTATTAATATTTCTTCAAGTCTTCTTTCTATCTGAAATTTCACTTTGGATTGCATACGAATATCTGGCTCTTCTCTGAAGAAAACAAAGCCAACTTTATTTGTTAATACTTTTTCATTGATCTCCAGTAGGGCATCGTATTTTTGAAATTTTTTCGCGTCAGCAAATTCTACCTCTGTAATAACACCATTGTAAAACGAATAATCAACAGCTTTATCTGTCCCTGGCATAATTTTACTGTTCAATAAATTTCCATGATCAGCAATTAACACATTCCAATGTTGCTTAGAGTTACCCCCCAAAGTAAACATGAGGTAAATCAAGCCTAAAACAATTGCAGGGCCAAGTAAGGTCATTAATACAAACGATCGTGCACCAATTCTTTCTTTAAACTCCCGAAGAGCTATTAACAGACTATTTTTCATTTACGACCTCCTCTTTTTCTTTCGTTAACGCTATAAAAACATCTTGCATTGAAGGTAATACTTCCCAAGCAGTCTCTATTTCTATCTGACCAACTAGTACTTTTAGTAAATCTTGAAATGAATTATCTCTTCTCATTTTAACACGCACAACGAAACGATCATCACCTAAAATATCTTTGTCATCTATTTCAAACCCTGTCCACAAGGCGTTTACAAATGCAATCATACTTCCTTTAAATCGAACTGCGTAGAGGCCTAATTTCCTTTCAGATTGCAATTCAGAAATTGTTCCTTCCGCTATTTTTTTTGATTCATGAATCAACACAGCACGGTCACAAATTTCTTCAACACTTTTCATATTGTGAGTAGAAAGAATTATCGTTTTCCCTGCCGCCTTCATCTCGATTAATTCTTGCTTGATTAATTCCACATTAATCGGATCAAATCCACTAAATGGTTCGTCAAGTATCAATAATGAAGGTTCATGCAATACAGCGCAGACGAATTGTACTTTTTGCGCCATTCCCTTTGAAAGTTCTTCAATTCTCTTTTTTCTCCAATCATTTATCCCGAAGCGATCAAACCAATAATCCATCTTCGTAAGCACATCTTTTTTACTCAGTCCTCTTAATCTACCTAAGAATAAAGTATGATTATGCACAGTCATCCCTTTATAAAGCCCTCTCTCTTCAGGTAAATAGCCAATCTTAAGTAAATCGCCTTGTGTCATTAAATCTCCATTGAATCTAACTGAACCGCTGTCAGGTGCAATAATTTGATTAATAACACGAATTAAGGTAGTTTTTCCTGCTCCATTAGGGCCAAGAAGACCAAAAACTTCACCTTTACGCACAGTTATTGAGACGTCAGCTAAGGCTTCTTTTTTGTAAAATGACTTACTTATATTTTTAATCTCAAGCATGGCTTTATTATTGTCGTCAATATAGGGAAAAAAAGTAATTTTGTGGAATATGAAAACAGCATTAATTACAGGAGCATCGAGTGGAATAGGAAAAGAACTAGCATATTTACTAGCTAAAGAAAAATATCATCTCATTCTTGTTGCGAGAAGAGATGATTTGTTAAATTCTCTTGCGAAAGAGTGTGAAGAAAAATTTGAAGTTGATTCAACTGTAATTAAACATGATCTATCGAAGCAAGATAGCGGTGTTGAATTGTACAATACAATTAAAGAAATGGGCATCACAGTTGATGTTTTAATCAATAATGCAGGTTTTGGTGATAATTGTGAGTTTGCCACATCTTCTCTTGAAAAAAATCAGAGAATGATGCATCTAAACATGCTTAGTTTAACTGAGTTAACACATAAATATGTCAACGAGATGATTGTGAGAAACAGCGGTATGATTATGAATGTTGCCTCAACTGCAGCATTCCAGGCAATGCCTAAATTTAGTGTTTATGCCGCGACAAAAGCCTACGTTTTGCATCTCACAGAAGCTATTCATTTTGAATTAAAGAACACGTCTGTACATATTACCGCGTTATGTCCAGGCGCAACAAAAACTGGCTTTGAACAAGCTGCTGAAATGATTGGCTCTAAACTGTTTGAAAAGAATGCTATGACTGCCAAGCAAGTAGCAGATTATGGACTAAATGCACTAAAGAAGAATAAAATGTACGCCATTCCAGGGTTTAAAAATCGTGTTCTCACTTTTATGGCTGATGGCACCCCGATTCGTAGATTAAAAGTTTGGGTAAGCAGTAAATTGACTTAAATACGAAGGGCTGCATATTGGATTTTTTTGAATAAACCTTTTCATTTATTTAGTATTGACAATTACAATGCTAATATCTTAAACTCCGTTCTTCTATTCAACTGACGTCCTTCCTTCGTTTCATTTGTTGCGAT
>CAJQQA010000242.1 GCA_905480355.1 uncultured Flavobacteriales bacterium
ACCTCCTGTAAATAATACAAAATCATACTCTTGGACATCTATAGAATTAAAATATTTTAATAAATCTTTCCTCCATGTCAGTCCTTCATCCTTAATTAAAAAAGACCAAAAAGAATGTGAAGTATTAGTAACTTCAGTAAGATTATATCGATTATCAACAAAATCTGATTTTGTTGCCGTGACAACATCAATATTCATCTCAGTGAATTGATTCATTTCTTCAGCCCAATAAGTCGGTCTTAATGCGCCAACATTTTTATCAGGAGCAAACGAATATGCGATTAATAACCCCTTCATCTTTTGAATTCTTCAATTAGTTGAGATAGAATAAAATCAGAATTAAAATTACTTTTTACAAAATCAATTCCTTCAGAATTAATCTTTAATGTCTTTTGATTAAGCTGAGAATTCAAATAAGTAAGCTGCTCGATTATTTCATCTACTGTTTTTGCGTATAGACAATGATCTAAATCCTCACTGTATATTACATGCTTACCTCTAAAGAGTGACTCTAGAACGAATCCAGATAAACCATCATGCTCAAGAAATCGAATCGTACAATGACAATTTTCAAATTGAGCTTCCATATCTTCAACCCAACCTAAACACTTTAAGTTTTCAGGGAGGTTTTTTTCTATATCTGTGCCAACAATTGTAAATTGAACATCTGGCAACTTTTTTGCGGCTTTTAGTACTTCATTCCATCCATAGTATTCTTCTCTTCCCTTACTGATGTATGACAATACTTGTAACTGATTGTTCATCGTAAAAGAGCTCTTTTTTGGTTCTTTAAAATTAAAGAAATTCAAAACTTTAGCATGAATATTCAGTTCAAGCAATTCATTTTGAATCCAATCAACCTCGCAATAATGTTCTGCTTTATTCAAAAAAAGATGATTCACTTCTTTTAGATTTTTGGCTTTGATTACATCAGTCCCTACCCAAGTAATCATTAATTTTTTCTTCAACTTAAGAGCCAAATTAAAAACTCTGCTATCACCAAGTGTTCCATTGATTGAGTAAACAACATCCATTCTTGGAATCATAAAAAGCACTTTGATACGATCCCATTTATTGTAATACGTGTCTAAGAAATAATATTTATTGGTCGAATCAAATTCCGTTAGATCATTTTTCAATCTTTCCGCAAACAAAGGAAGTCCAACAATTAATACTCTCATTTATTTTTGAGCCCATGCATTATAAAGTCCCTGTAGTTCAGGATTGTTATTCAAAAAACTTTTATCTTTTTCTAAAGTAGATCCAACAATTTTTGCAGGATTACCTGCTATAATAGAAAAGTCTGGAAATTCCCCTTTAACTAGGCTAAAGGCTGAGACAATACATCCTTTACCCAATGTCGTGTTTGGCATAATTGTTACATGTGGCCCAATAAAAGAATATTTTCCGATTTCAACTGATCCTCTAACATATCCTTTTAAATCTTTAGTGGTCCTATATTCTTTACCATAATATCGAATTGAATTATGACTGCTATGACTAACTATAGAAATGTAGTTTGTTATCTGACAGCCTTCATTAATTGTAATTCCATTACTTGCTTCGATAAAATTATATTGACCAATGAAGACGTTATCTTCAAGTATTAAATTTTCTTTTGCCACAATTGTCGTTGCGCTTCCAACTCTCGTATCTTTTAAAAAAACTCCTTTTTGATAATAGCCATAAAGCATGTCAGGCATGCTCTTTTTTAAAGATTTTATTCTTTTTTTGTTCTTAACGAAATTAATTATTTTACCTATCATAATTTACTTTCTTAGCATACTGAAATATTCTAAATATAACAAAAATTAAATAGAACGTTTGCGCTATAGATAGTACATAGAACGTACTAATAATATCAAAATTAAATAGAAAAGCAGGAATGACTATAGCAGATATCATTATAGTTGTTCCCAATATTGCTAACCTAAAGAATTCTCTTTGCTTTCTCAGAATAACAGGTATTGCAGAAATAGGTGAAGCAATAAAATTCATCATGAACCATGGTACTAATATTTCTGAAAACCTTCCTGATTCGCGCCATTCTTCTCCAAAAACAAAAGCAAATATTTCTTCACCGAAAAAGAAAATTATTGAGAACGGAACAATAGATAACAATGCTAACGTTTTAATTGCTTTAGTAATTAGTGGGACGATATCTTCATCAGAATTTACTTTTTCAGCACATCGTTGAAAAAAAACTTGTCCTAAAGCCACTCCGATAAAAATTAAAGGCATTCTAAGCATTCTAAAAGATAAGTCATAAAGACCGAAATCCTCTTTTGAAAATAATTTCAATAATAACACTGCAATAAGTAAATCTCGCCCTAAATCCATTAAAACATGAGGCAAACTAATCTTAGGGAACTCCTTGTACTCTTTAGCTAATAGATAATTTCGTGGTGAATTTGAACTAATTTGGTACTTTTTTTTAGCTGTGAAAAAATCATAAAGAAACCAAAAAGTTGCAATCACGGCACCCACAACCATTCCTATAATTAGACCTATTGATCCGAAATTCAGCCAGCCTAATCCTACTTTTGTAATATTAGAACCTAGTGAATTAGAAATTCTCGCGTAGCTGATACTTTTAAAAAATTTATGCCTTATCGCCCAATTTGTACCAATATTATTTATTGCTACAAACAATATTGCTATCGGCATTAAAAGATAGAAAATTGAATTATCAATTTCTAAAGAAAAGCCTATAGGAATAAACAAAATAACAAGTGATATAAGCGATACTATAATTGCACTTTTTAGCGCAATTCGATAAAGTCGAAATGAATGAGAATCATTTTTTGCAATAGGTAGGGCTAGTTCGTATCTTAATGTCGCAAAGGCCCCAATAATAGCGACGATTCGAATAAACAAACCTAGTTCTCCTGCCTCTTCGGGGGTATATAAACGCGTAACAATAGGAGAAAAGAAATAACCCAACATCTGAGCCATTACAGTACCTGACATCAAAACAGCGATGTGTTTAATAAATTCAGAATTAAGATTCAGTTTTTTGAACATCACACAATAATTCAATTATCCCAGTTAGAAAAGAACTATTCTTTTAAGATATTTTCCAAATAGATTTTCATTCCATCATCAAAACGAACTGGATTTTCGTATTCCAATTCAGTCGTCGTTGATGTAATGTCAGCTAAGGAATCTCGCACG
>CAJQQA010000243.1 GCA_905480355.1 uncultured Flavobacteriales bacterium
TATAGCAATGTACAAATCATAGAATTTAAAGTCAAACAACTTTATTGTTAGTGCTTTCAGCTGATTAAAATTAGTGGCTCTAAAAGGAAGCATTGTAAAAACAATAATAATAAAGGTGAAGAATATTCTCGTAATCCGAAAGAAGTGGTTTTTGATTTCTCTGTCTCTCTTCATTATTTTTTCAATAACAACAATTACACCATGAATTCCTCCCCAAATAATAAAATTCCATGAAGCTCCATGCCAAAGTCCTGATAATAAAAAGACAATCAATATATTACGAAGCGTTATTACATTAGAAACTTGGGACCCACCTAATGGAAAAAATACATAATCTCTTAACCAAGTCGACAATGTAATATGCCATCTACGCCAGAATTCAGTTATGCTTTTTGAAAAGTAAGGTGTTCTAAAGTTAATGTTCAAATTTATTCCAAGCATTTTTGACGTACCTATTGCCATATCTGAGTACCCAGAGAAATCTGCATACAACTGAACAGTGAAAGCGAATAATGCAAATATTATCGATCCCGAATTTTGATGATTTTCGTTGTTAAAAACATGATCCACTAAAACTCTTAAATTATCTGCAACCACTACTTTTTTGAAAAGTCCCCAAATAAAGAGCAATAACCCATCTTTTAAATTGCTGATGCGAAACACTAGCTCTTTTTTGTTTAATTGATGTAACAAATGTGAGGCCCTCTCAATTGGACCAGCAATAATTTGAGGGAAGAAAGAAACATAAAGCGCAAATTTTCCAAAGTGCTTTTCAATCCTAAAATTCTTCCTATAAACATCTATGGAATAACTCATCGTCTGAAATGTATAAAAGCTGATCCCAATTGGAAGTAATAAAGTCGACTTATTTCCTTCATAATGAATGTCAAACACGTTCAACAAGTCAACGAAAGTATCCTGAAAAAAATTATAGTACTTAAAAACTACAAGCAAACCTAAATTCAAAATAATACTTAACGCTAAACCGATTTTTCGTTTTTTAAGAACCTCACCTCCTGTTAAAAAACGGCATAAAAAATAATCAATAGATGTGGAAAAGAGTATTAATACAATGTATATTGGCTCCCAACTCATGTAGAAAAGGTAACTTGTCACGAGTAGTAAAAACCATCTAAATTTTTGAGGAATTATCCAATATAACAAACAAACTAACCCAAATAAAAAGATAAAGTCTGTACTGTTAAAAAGCATATATGATTTCAGTTAACGAGTAAGTTAATTTGAATAAAATTAACTCATACCTGTTTTAGGCGAATATAATCAATCTTCTAGTTATCGGGCAATTTCCATTTTCAATTTCTTGCCCTTCACCTTTTCATTGCGAATTCTTTTCAATACATCGTCCGCTAAATCTCTTTTTATAGCGACGAAAGAGATGCGATCTTGCACTGTAATCAATCCAATCTCTCCTTTATTAAGCATTCCTTTTTTTGAAAGAAACCCAACAAAATCGATCTTATTAACCTTGTCTTTTTTTCCTGCACTAAAATAAATGGTTGTCCATTCTGGAATAACGTGATCTGTATTTAAGTCTTTCACTTTTATTCTTGAGGAAGGTTCTTCGATATATTCTGGCAATTGCGTTTCTTCTCCGTAAAATAAATACGAATGTCCGGTTGCTGACATTCTTGCCGTCCTCCCTTTTCTATGTGTAAACGCTTCTAAGCTGTTTGGGTATTGATAATGAACGATGTGGTTGATTTCTGGAATATCCAACCCTCTTGATCCTAAATCTGTACATACCAAGACATTAGAACTTCCGTTTCTGAATTTTATTAATGCTCTTTCTCTGTCAACCTGTTCGAGTCCTCCATGATAGAAAACAGAAGTTACTCCTAAATCTTTTAGTCGACCAGAAACATCTTCCGACACTTCTCTGTAGTTACAAAAGACAATCGCTTTCTCATTCTCGAAAGACTCCAATAAAGTAGCTAATGATTGTAAAATATTGTTGCTTGAATCAACTAAATGTTCCGTAATGGCAATCTCATCATTATCTTTCAGTGCATCAATGGTGTGATAATCTGTGTTCAGGTATTCTGGAATTTCATCCATTCTTGTTGCTGAAACTAGCATTCTTTGCTGAAGTCCTCTCATTCTTTCTGAAATGAATCCCATTTCTTCAGAAAAGCCAAATTCTAAACATTTGTCAAATTCGTCTATAATTAACATCGGACACGCTCGCAAATCTAAATTCCTTCTATGAATATGATCTACAATTCTACCAGGCGTACCAACAACAAGGTTTGGTGATTGACTTAAACTGTTTTCTTCTGTTTTAACGGAATGTCCGCCATAACATACGGTCACTTTTTGTCCACTTTTTAATGAACGGAAAACATCTTCTATCTGTAAACATAACTCTCGAGTTGGCGCTAATATTATCGCTTGCAATGCATCAGATTCTTCTTCCATTTTTGCCAGGATAGAAAATAGAAACGCCAATGTTTTTCCTGACCCAGTTTTAGAATAAAGAATGACATTATCAAAATTATTAATGGCATCTATAGAGTCTTCTTGAATTGGCATCATTTCTGAATGCCCGGCATTTCTTAAAAATGATTGAAGTTGTTTTTTGTTCATACGCAAGAATTAAATTCGCAAAACAAAAGTAGTGTAATTAATCCAAGGGGACTTTTAAAAAACAAAGCAATCCATTCTCGAATTCAAAGGCAAAAGAGCCATTTAGAATGTCTATTCTGTATTGAATGTCGTAATCAAAAGTTGTCTGAGCTAGACCATTTCAATAACTCCAGCTGCTCCTTGACCTGTACCAACGCACATTGTCACAATACCGTATTTTTGGTCTCTCTTTTTTAATTCATTCATCATTTGAACAGATAGTTTCGCTCCAGTGCAACCCAGTGGATGGCCTAAAGCTAATGCTCCACCATTGACGTTTACGATATCTGGATTAATTCCAGTTTCTCCTATTACTGCTAATGATTGCGAAGCAAAAGCCTCGTTTAACTCATACAGTGAAATATCCTTTGAGGTCAATCCTGCTTGTTTAATTGCCTTTGGAATTGCTGTTACCGGTCCTATTCCCATAATTCTAGGCTCAACACCAACTACGGCATAAGATGCTAACCGTGCGATTGGATTTAATCCTAATTCATTGATCATGTCTTCTGACATTACCAGACAAAATGCTGCGCCATCAGAAGTTTGTGAAGAATTCCCTGCAGTGACAGATCCTCCGGCTGCAAATACGGGTCTCAATCTTCCCAAGCCATCAAGTGTACTTAATCTTGGCCCTTCATCCGTATCAACGATAAAGTTTCTTTCTTGACGTTTTTCATTCTCATCCAAGTAAACATGATTTACATTAATAGGAACAATGTCATCCACAAATCGACCTGATTTTATTGCAGCAATTGCTTTTTCATGCGATTGTAACGCGAAACGATCTTGATCTTCTCTCGAGATTTTAAACTGTTTAGCGACAGCTTCTGCCGTTAATCCCATCCCCCAATACCAAGAAGGATTTTCTTTGCCAACTTTCGGGTTTGGAACAATTCTCCACCCGCCCATTGCCATTACCGACATCGATTCTGCACCACCTGCAATAATACAATCTGCCATTCCTGCTTCAATTTTCGCTTGTGCAATTGCAATTGTTTCTAATCCTGAAGAGCAATATCTGTTCACGGTCACTCCAGGTACTTTATCTGTGTCTAATCCCATTAAGGAAATCATACGCCCAATATTTAAGCCTTGTTCTGCTTCTGGAGTTGCATTCCCAACGATTACATCATCAATTCGATCTTTGTCCAATTCTGGAACTTGCTCCATGATATGTTTTATAACATCTGCAGCTAAATCATCGGGACGTGTAAAACGGAATCCGCCTTTCCCAGCTTTTCCAACTGCAGTTCTATATCCTGTTACTATATATGCTTTTTTCATTCTGTTTTTTTTGAGTAGTTAAGAAATACTATCCTCAAGTGTTTCTTGTTATACTTAGTTTCTTCGCTTTTTAATTAATTACGAAGTACTTTCCCTTTTTTAATAATACTTTCAAGTCGTTCTAAAGTCTTTTTTTCTTGGCATAATTCCACAAATGCCTTTCTCTCCATGTCGAGTAAATACTGTTCTGAAACCTGAGTGTTTTCAGATAAATCTCCTCCACATAAAACAAAGCCAAGTTTCTCTGAAATCAATCGATCATGCTCGGACATATAGTTCCCTGACAACATAGTATCCGCACCAACATAAACAATTCCAAGACCTTCATTTCCTAAAACAGTTATGTTTTTTTCTCTTTTTGGAGCAATATAACCTTTGTGAATCATTTCTAGGCAGGCTTCTTTAGCTCTTGATAGTTGATGATATCTACTAACCACAACCTCATCAACGCCATTTCTTAGATATCCTAAATCAAATGCTTCATATGCAGAAGTGGATACTTTTGCTTGACCAATCGTTAAGAATTTGTCACGCATCCTATTGATCTTAATATCACCTTGTGATAATTCATCAGAAAGTCGTTTTGCAAATTCTTTAGAACCTCCCCCACCAGGAATTAATCCAACACCAAACTCAACAAGTCCCATGTATAATTCTGCATGAGCAATAACTTTATCAGCATGCATCGACACTTCACAACCTCCGCCTAAAGCCATGTTATGAGGAGCTACAATCACAGGGGTGTCCGAATAGCGAATTCG
>CAJQQA010000244.1 GCA_905480355.1 uncultured Flavobacteriales bacterium
TGGCCATTCCTCAATCCAGAAACATAGACCGAATCGGGTTTTGAACCAACAATCAATACATCCTGAATTTTTAATTCATTATTCTTTAGAACGTAAACTTTTCCATTTCGAACAACAGCTCGCGGAATGGTCATCGATACCTTCTCTTCTTTACAATCTATGCTTACATTCACAAACATACCACTGTAGAGTTTATGACCATTAACGGCTCTTATTGAATAAAACACATCAGTTGATTGCGTCTGTTGATTAATCACATTAGAAACTCGAACAATCTTACCCTCCGCAACCTTCATACCTGTAGGATTAAAGAATTCTGCTGTACCTAATTTTTCATATGCATCAATATCTCTTATTGCAATTGGCACTTTGACTTCAAAGCCACTGGTTTTAATGATTTTAGCAATTTGCCCTCCTGGATTAGCAATAGAGCCAGGCTCAGCAAATATAGAGACAACTGTTCCATCAAATGGCGCGATCCAAATGTATTTATCCATACGAGACTCAAGGCTTTTTAAGTTGTAATATTCAACAAATATTGAACGACTTGTGACAAACATTTGTTCTTTGCTGCTTTGAGATTTTGGTAATTCAGGTAAGAATTTACTCGGGTCAATATCTTGTAAAAAGTTATTCCATTTTTCAACCTCTTGTGGAAAATCTAATTCAATATCAGGCATGGCATTCAAGACCAAATTTGATAGAGATGACTTTCGAGCACTCAAGGTGTAAAATGCTTCCGAATTATTAACTCTGTATAATAGCTGGCCTTTCTTGAAGTTTGTGCCAGGTTTCATAAGTATATCTCCTCGTTCAAGCTTCCCTTGGACTTCAAATGACACTGTTAGTTCAAGGTTTGATGTTAACTGACCATAAGAAACCAAAGAAACAATTCGTGTCTCATTCTTTACTTTTCTAATAGGAATAAATTGAGTTGTTTTCTCTTCTTTATTGTCTTTAATTTTCATCTTTTTGTTATTCATCAATTGCAGGTAGATTCCTCCAGTGAGAACAAAAAGTAGGCTAAACATAATCCATTGACTTCTTTTCATCGATTCTTTTTAGAAATTCAAAATTAGTTACTTTTATAAGTTATAACATTGAATTTAGTATAAACTCTATTATTTAATGTTGAACAGTACAAAATCATAGCTGATTGGTTCTACAGCTTAAAATTTATGTTAAAATAGAATGAAATCATGATTTATTGAGCGTAAAAAAAGTGCATTAATAGCACTCTTTTTCAATCTAGAATATGAATGTTATTTAAGTAATGCTGAAATTTCTTTCAGTTTTAACCCTACGGCATAATCATGTGCCGTTTTTCCTGAAGCATCTTTCACACTTTTATCTGCTTTGCTGCTCAATAAAATCTTAACTAGCTCTAAACTCTTTGATTGAGTTGCATAGATTAGTGCTGTTGCTCCTCTTCCGCCAACAATATTAACATCAATATGATTTTCGATGAGCATTTTAGAAATCTCAATGTTTCCCTTATAAGTTGAAGCTAATAATGCTGTTCCTTCTTGAGAGTTATAGTTAAGATCAACCTTTTTCGAAATTAAATATTTGACCGCTTTTGCTTGAGAACGATAAGTTGCTAAAATTAATGGTGTAAAGCCATTCTTATCTTTTGAATCTAGAATTGTATTGTCCTTAGACCATAGCTCTTCCATTTTCTTTACATCACCTGCTCTAGCCGCATCAAAAACTTCTTGAGAAAAGGAATTAACCGCAAAAAACAAGGATAGTCCTAGAATTATTAAATTTCTCATTTAGTCAATCACGAATTTTCTTGAGAATTGTCCATTGATATTTGTTACCTGAACAATAAATAATTTATTCGTAAAAGTGGAAACATCGATGATTGTCTCACCTACTGAATTTGAACTTTCATCTATTATTTCTCCTGTAAGTGAAATCAATTGAAAGTCGTATAACAATCCGCTTTCATCACTGATCGTCAATTCATTATTTTCGATTGAGATATTAAAATCATTTTCCATTTCTGAAATATCAGCTGAAGGATCAACCCATGTTAAATTACTAACACCTCTATTTACCCCGTGATATGCAATTGTATTTGATGCAGTTTCTCCTTTTGCCCAAACAACATCAACAGTTGCATCAGAGAAATTCAATACATTATCTGATACATCCCCAGTATTTAAGAAACGACTTGCAACGATAGTTCTTTCTCCAGCATTCACAGTGTTCGAAATCACCGTCCAATCTTGTTGAGCATCAATATTAACTCCACTTCCACTCTGAGCTGTTAAATTGTAATCAAAGGCATCTAAAGCATGAGCTGCGCCGACTTTTCCATTTGAAAATATTAAGACATCACCATCTGACATAAAAGAGCCGAACCCCACCCCTAACCAGCGATCATCAGGCCCTGACATCGTCATTGTAATCGAAGAAGTTAAATTATCCATTACGGCACTGAAAAACATACCAGAACCACCTTGTAATTCTGTTGCTGCAATTACTTTTGTTTGCGCAATCGTATTGCTAGAGATAGCTACAGCAAGAACTGCAGTAGAAATAAGAGTAGATATTTTAACCATATTGTTTGTTTTTGTTTTTGTTTTATAAACTTTAAGATGTCCTCTTAATAGACGATTGCTAATATAGAAATTTAAGATAGCTAAAAGAAAATTTTGGAAGCATTAATTGAGCTTTTATTTTCGCCTATTACCCATTTAATGTTGAAAAAAATGTTGATAAACTATAAAACAATGTTGATAAACTACACAACCTAGCCATTATATTTGTTATGAGCTATTAAATCAACCTCTAAGAAATGTTTGGAACATTAATAAAAAAACGAGTAAGCGATGATAAATTAGCTAACGTGTTTATCAACGGTCTTTTCAACTCAATTGATAATGGATTCCCTATAGTGGCAGAATTCATCAATGAAGATCCATCTTTTGTAACTTCACCGAATATTGCAGATAATAACAGCTATGAATTCTCTCTCCTTGTTATTTTGGGTAATCTTACTTTCTTAGAGAATGCATTTGAACCTGAACAAGCAGAACGTTTAGAATCTCTTGTTCATGAGAAACTCGCAAATGTTTATGATATGTCATTAATAGAGTTTCAAGACTTGATCTGTGACTATAAAAATTTGATGAATAGACTTAATAGTCCTTCAAAGAATGTAATCTACGCAATGTCAAAAGCAATTTTTGATGAATATATTTTATATAATTTTCAAGATGAATACTTCAAAAGAATGCAAGTTCCAAATCCACTTTTCCTAAAAAGAATGGATGAAATGGTAGAAAATTTCATCTGGGACTGGGATTCATTCTTCAAAAAGTATAAACTGGATTAATTACTGAACCTTTCTTCATTATCGTTGTACATAAGAAAAAACAACGACATGAAAAAGATACTGTATTCCCTAATCGTAACTATTTTAAGCGCTTGTACCTTAATTGCTCAACCAGTAAATAAAAACGTACAACTCGCAATTCTATTTGACACATCCAATAGTATGGATGGCTTAATTGATCAAGCTAAATCCAGAATTTGGAACATTGTTAATGAAGTTAGTACCTTAACATACCAAGGCCGCTCACCAAATCTAGAAATCGCAATTTATCAATATGGAAATGATGGACTTGAAAGTTCCCAAAACTACATTCAACAAGTAGTAAACTTAACGAGTGATTTGGATTTAATTTCTCAGCGATTGTTTGAACTTCGAACTAATGGAGGCTCTGAGTTTTGTGGCGCAGTTATTGGAAAGTCTCTAGGTCATTTAAATTGGTCAAGTGATCCGACTGATTTAAAAATGATTTATATCGCTGGAAATGAAAGCTTCAAACAAGGCCCAATAGACTTTAAAAAAGAATGTAAAAAAGCAGCGGATAGAGGGATTTTTATCAATACAAT
>CAJQQA010000245.1 GCA_905480355.1 uncultured Flavobacteriales bacterium
ATAACTACCATCAATATGAGATTGAAAAGTAACACCTTCTTCTTTTATTTTTCGAGCACCAGAAAGTGAATAGACTTGATATCCACCGCTATCGGTAAGAATTGGCTTATCCCAATTCATGAATTTATGGAGTCCACCGGCTGGTTCAATAACATCTAAGCCTGGGCGCAGAAACAAGTGATATGTGTTGCCAAGAATAATTTGAGCTTCAATGTCTTTTTCAAGCTCATGTTGATGTACCCCTTTGACGGTGCCAGCTGTACCAACTGGCATAAATATGGGAGTCTCTATTGTTCCATGGTCTGTATGGAGCTTTCCAATTCTCGCTTTGGATTGTTCATCCGTCTTTTCTAGTTCAAAGTGCATAAAGTTGTTGATAAATATACGCGGCAAAGATAAATGTATTTCGCAAAGCACCCATATTTGTGTAAAGCAATAATTATGTTTGATTTTATTTCGGTAATGGGTTACAATATGAATACGTATCTGTTTCTGTTGTTCTGTTTAGCTGTTATTGTTCAACTCTTATTTGTTTTACTAATCTATGGTCGATTGGGATTTCACAAAGAAAAAAAACGACCAGGTGAACAAAAAGGTGTTTCTATTCTCATTGCAGCTCGTAATGAATCTGAGAATATTTTCAAGTTTCTACCATTTATTTTAGAACAGGATTATCCAGAATTTGAAGTGATTATCATCAATCATCAATCAACAGATGATTCTAAATTTATATTAAACGCCTACCAAAGGCAGTATTCTAACTTAAGAATCATTGAAATTGAAAAAAGTCATCATATAAGTTTTGGAAAGAAATTACCTTTGACATTGGGGGTTAAAGGAGCGAAATATGACCAGCTTCTACTCACGGATACAGATTGTCAACCAACAAGTAATCAATGGCTTAAAAGCATGCAAAGCCATTTTACTAATAAACACCAAATTGTTCTCGGTTATGGTCCATATTCCCCGGGAAAAGGATGGGTTAATCGACTAATTTGTTTTGATACCGCATGGATTGCAATGAATTATCTTTCGTTTGCAAAAGTTAACATGCCGTATATGGGAATTGGAAGAAATATGGCATATACGAAAGAGGTTTTTAATAAAGTTGATGGTTTTAAGTCACATTCTTCAATCAGTTCTGGCGATGATGATTTATTTATTCAAGAAGCGGCAAAAAATAAAAACTATACAATAAACATTGATCCTGATTCATTTTGTTATTCAAAAGCGGAAGAATCATGGAAAGATTGGATTGCTCAGAAGTCGAGACACTACACTACAGTGCCGAAATACAAGGTTATTAAGAAAATGATGTTAGGAATCTACCCTTTATCTATGTTAATCATGCTTGGAACTTTCGTTTCTTTACTCTTAGATTCTAACTTTCTTTTGATTGTTGTAGCATTGTTTACATTCAATTTACTTATTAAGTGGTTGATTATTGGCTTAGTATTTCAGAAATTGAAAGAATCAAAATTTATCGCATTGATGCCATTATTAGATATTGGATATGCAATCCTGACGCCGATAATGTATTATACAACCGATAAAGCAAATGGAAAAAAATGGTAGACATAAGTCATTTTTCGGATAAAGCAAAAAAAGACTATAGTGATGTACAAGCAGCTATTGGTGGAAATCAGGCTGCCTATGCTTCACTCATGGAACGCTATCGAGAATCTATTTATTTTATGATGCTTAAAATGGTGAGTAATACAGATGATGCTGATGATTTAACGATTGAAGCCTTCGGTAAAGCGTTTAATCGTTTGGAGCAATACTCACCAAGCTATGCATTCTCGACTTGGCTTTATAAAATCGCCTCGAACAACTGTATCGATTTTATTAGAAAGAAAAGGTTGAAAGTTACTTCCATGGATAGTGGAATAAAGTCGGATGATGGAGAGGTGATGTACTTTGATGCGAGAAGTAATTCTAGAGACCCTGAAGAAACTGTGATGCACAAGCAGAAAGTTATGCACATGCGAGAATTGGTTTCTAAGTTAAAACCGAGGTACAGGTTACTTGTGGAAAAACGTTATTTCGAAGAGTTGAGTTACGAAGAAATTTCAAAAGAACTTAATTTACCATTAGGAACTGTAAAAGCTCAACTTTTTAGAGCACGTGATTTCTTGTCAAATTTAATCGAAAAGACAAAAGACACCATTTAAATGAAACGTCATTCGTTGATTGCGCATTATTTTTCAGAATTATCGAGTGAACAATTAGCACTGTTTGAACAATTACAAGATTTATATAATCATTGGAATTTTCAAATTAATGTCATTTCGAGGAAAGACACAGAAAATTTTTATGAACGTCATGTATTGCATTCTCTTGCAATCGCAAAGGTGATTAAGTTTGCGGATGGATCTAGGATATTGGATATAGGAACGGGAGGAGGGTTTCCAGGAATTCCATTAGCGATTATGTTTCCAAAATGTGATTTTGTTTTAGTGGATTCAATTGGAAAAAAAATAAAAGTTGTCAATGAAATTTCACAAGCGTTAGGATTAAAAAATGTTACAGGGCTTCATGAGCGTGCTGAGAATATCAATCAGCAATTCGATTTTGTAGTTAGTAGAGCTGTTGCGGCAATGCCTACGTTTCTTAAATGGACAAAAGGACAATTTCTAAAAGAAAACAAAAATTCCCTAAAGAATGGTGTTCTTTATCTTAAAGGAGGAGATTTGGACGAGGAAATGAAAGTCGTAAAGAAGGCCATCCAATATTTTGATTTAAAGGATTTTTATAAAGAAGATTTTTTCCAGACTAAGAAAGTTGTTTACGTCCGGAATTAAGAGCAAGTCTTTGACATTATAATCTTAGACAACAAATTTTTCTTATTATATTGTTTTGGAAAACATATTTTTCCGTTCTTTTGAATCAGCTAAATCTTGATCAAAAGCCATGCAACAATTTCTGACAAAAGGAATCCCTTTTTCTGTTACGGTGATTTTCCGTCCTTCAATTTTGATTAAATCGTCTTTTAATAATCCTTGAAGACGAGACTTAATGCCATCGTGTAATGATGGAACCGATTCTTCTTCTGCTAATATAGTTTCAAAATGACACATTAAATCTAATATGTATTGTCGAATCTCAAGGTCGACATCGCTTAACAAATGTCCTCGGAAAATAGGAATAATCCCTTCATTTACCTGCTTTATATAAGCTTCTGTATTTTTCTCATTTTGAGCGAATCCGAACCAACTGTCTGAAATGGCAGACATTCCTAGCCCCAAAAGAAACTTTGTATTTTGCGTGGTATATCCCATAAAGTTCCTGTGTAAATTTTTCGCTTTAAAAGCAATCGCTAACTCATCATGCTCAAGGGCGAAATGATCCATTCCAATTTCAATATACCCTTCACTTTCAAGCATTATTTTTGCTCTTTCATATAACGCTCTTTTCTCAGAATCTTGAGGCAAGTCTGTTTCGTCATATCCACGTTGTCCGTTTCCTTTAATCCATGGCACATGAGCATAGCTATACAAGGCTATTCTATCTGGTCGCAAAGTCAATGTTTTTTCTACAGTATCGATGATATCACCAATTCGTTGTTTAGGAAGACCAAAGACCAAATCATGACTGATTGACTTGTAACCAATCTCACGCGCTTTGTCATGCACTTTCTTGACGTCTTCAAAAGGCTGTATACGATTAATCGCTTGCTGAACAGTTGGACTATAATCTTGTATCCCTAAACTAAGTCGTCTAAAACCAAAAGTATGCAGTTTTTGCAGGTGTTCATCAGTTGTATTGTTCGGATGTGCTTCAAAACTTAATTCTGATTCTTTTGGGTCAATTGATTCTGCATTAAAAATCGATTTCACTAATCGAATCAACTCATCAGCTTGAAAAAATGTTGGAGTACCTCCACCAAAGTGAAGTTCTTTAATTGTTGGAGAGAATTCAATCCTTGATGTATAGTGTTGCCATTCTTTTATTACAGCGTCGATATAAGGTTCTTCAACCGCATGATTTTTTGTTATTCTCTTATGACATCCGCAGAATGTACATAGACTCTCGCAATAAGGAAGATGAATATATAAACTCATATCACCGGAATTAAATTCAGCATGATTACGGTTTATTGTAGTCATCCATGCATCAACATTCAAAGCATTGTTTTTCCAAAATGGTACTGTTGGATAAGATGTATATCGAGGACCAGGGACATTGTATTTTTCTACTAGATTCTTCAAGATCTTATATTTTATACAAATTTACCGAAGAATTCCTTAAGAATGAATTTGAAGTTCTATAATGTCAGATTATTTTACTAAATCTTTGAAAAAAATATCGAATCTCAGATGAATTAGTTAGGATTTCGGCCTGTGATTCATACGTGAGAAGGTTATTTCTTATAAGTTTCCGTTACTTTATATTCGCGAAGTCTTCATTTCATTTCAACGAAAGCTGTGCGCTTTTTTGAGAAATAAAAAAAACCATCTTAGATCAAGTCTAAGATGGTTTTTTAAAATTAATTCAAAGCGATTAATTTTTTACCACTCTAACTCTAGCTTTAATGCCGTTATCAGCACTTATTTCAAGAATATAAGTTCCTGGCGCTCCATTAAGAGTTAAATCAACACTACTTGATGTAGCTATTTGTTTTACTTCAATAATCTGACCAAGTGCATTCGTAATTCGAATTACTATATTCAAATATTCCGCACCTAAATCAATTGTTATTTCTTGACTTGTTGGATTAGGATATACATTGATGTCTGTACCAAAGCTATTCTCAATAATACCAACAGAATTTACATTCAAACAAGCTGAAGTAGCAGAACAACCATTTTCAGTTACGATCACCGCGTAATCTCCATTAATCGTTGCTGTATAAGTCTGATTCGTTGCGTCATCGATTAGAGCATTGTTGTCATTACAATCAATCCAAGCATATTCTGCTCCAGCTAAATCTGCTGTCATTGTAACACCATCAACATAGCTAGCGGAAGCATTAGGAGTATTATTGATCGTTAAGTTCAACGTAGCTAATGAGTCACATAGCACTGCGTTTGATCCCGCCCAAGTATATGTTCCAGATGAAGTATAATCTGTGCCATTCCAGTTGTAAGTATCACACTCTGTTACATCACTGGTGGATGTTGTTGAATTGTTGATAGTTAAGTTTAGCGTTGCTACTGAATCACATGATACTGCATTTAAGCCTGTCCACGTGAATGATCCAGAAGATGTGTAATCAATATTATTCCAGCTGTATGTATCACAAGCAGTTGCAGCATCTGTTGATGTTGTAGCTCCTGGTGAAATTAATCCTTGAGTTACAGCATTAGAAGGACATCCATCATCAAATATTATGGAATAATTTCCAGATCCTAGACCTGAAATTGTATAGGGAGTTGTCACTGTTCCTGAGTTTCCAACTGCTGCTCCAGTCCATG
>CAJQQA010000246.1 GCA_905480355.1 uncultured Flavobacteriales bacterium
CGATGGAGAAATTGTTAATCATTTCAGTTCTGTAACTAACTTAAAATCAGACGCTTCAAATTTAGAGAGAATAAATAGATGGATTTGTGCTGTTCGAATGTTTGAAGAGCGCCCTTTGTTGGGATATGGCCCTGGTACTTATCAATTTGAATACAACCAATTTCAAACGTTAAGTAATAAGACATATATTTCAACAAATATGGGAGATAGGGGAAATGCCCACTCAGAATACTTAACATATTTGAGTGAAACAGGGATTATTGGAATCATCATTTTTATACTTACAGTATTTAGCAGTATATACTATGGAATGCAAAATCACTATCGATTAATTGACCCAGTACTTAGACAGGTTAATTTAGGTATATTATTAGGCTTAATTACTTTTTATTTTCACGGAGTGTTTAACTCTTTTATCGATCAAAGTAAAATGGCGTTCTTGTATTTTTCAGCTCTGGGCACTATTGTTTGGATTAATCAAAATCTTCCCTCCCTTATCAAAGAGAAATCGGAATGAAATGGATAAAGAATACAGGTAAATTTATTTTGAAAATCAGTATTATATTATTGGTAACCTTGTCGATTTTGGAATTGTCTTACCGCTATCAATGGATAGATTATTATAGTTTTGAATGGGAATATCAAAATCCCAAAACGGAAACGAAGCCTAGTTCTGAGAAAATATTGGTTTTTGGAGACTCTTTTAGTGCTGAACCAAACAGTTGGGTGAATCAATTGAAAAAAGATTCAAATAATTTTTTAATTTTTAATGCTTCAATTCCAGGAGTTGGCCCTGAAACTTTTAATCTTTTAATGAATGAAAGAATAGATGAAGTAGATCCGGACAAGGTAATCATTCAACTCTATGTTGGCAATGATCTATACGACATTAAAAAGCCGGTTAATTGGAGCGAATTCTCTATTAACCGTAATTTGTTTTGGACTTTTAGTAATCGGTTCCGAGTACTTAATTTTTTCAATTATCGAATGGGTCAAGTAAGTTATGATATTATTGATACTGTTGATGTGAAAACATCCAAAGCCTTTGATTCTAAGTTCTATTCTACTCGCACTAAACTTTTTATACATGGAGACAATCATTACCCTCAAAATGTGATTTCTCTGAGTCAAAGAAAATTAGATGAATTCAATCGGCTCATTGTTTATTTGAAAAAAATGGAAGAAACATCTACTGTTCCGGTTTACGTTGTGATTATTCCACATTGTGCACAAGTTCATACTTTTTACCGTGATTGCTATCTAGAATTAGGAGCAGATATTCAAAGTGAATTATCAAAAAGCAATAAATGGTCCATTCATTTAAGTCAAAATGGCTTTAACGTCATCGATCCTCTTTTTTATTTTCGTGAACTAGAAAAAAATGGTGAGCGCTTGTATTTTGAAAATGATCCTCATTTAACAGAGCTTGGTCAAAAAGAATTAGCTAGGTTTATTATTAAATATTTTGAATGATCATCCTTGTAAAAATTCGATTAAAATTAAAATGGCTTTTCCATGATATTATGGAATGGGTTGGTATTCCTGTGAAATTGAATAGAAGAAAAGGAGAAGTACAAGTTCTTTGTTTTCATGGAATTTGCTCTAATAACCAAGCTTTTATTAACGGTAGATTTATTTTAGAAAAGCAATGTGAAGCGCTGTTGAAAGCGCTTGATGTCGAATACAATATAATTAGTCTAGAAGATTTTATAAAAGGCCATCAAAAGCCGAATAAACTAAATATACTTTTGACTTTTGATGACGGTTATTTAAACAACAAAACATTATTATTGCCAATATTGGAAAAGTATCAAATTCCTGCTTCCTTTTTCGTAACTACAAAAAATTCTAACCCAAAATGGACAGATCTATTTGATATTATTAAGAATGAAAAAATATCTTTTTTAAAATTACAGAATTCATTTCCTTCATTAAACGGGTTTTCCTTGAATGAAATAAAAAAATGGTTGCTAGTCCAAGATGATAAAGTAATAATGGAAATAACGGAATTGCTCAAAGAACTAGCACAACCATTTTTAGTGAAGTACAAGGTGTTTTGGGAACTTTTGGACAAAAACGACTTGGTTGAATTGAAAAAGCACCCTCTCATTTCAATCGCTAATCACAGTGTAAATCATTTATCTTTTACAAACTTAAATGAAGATGAAATTAATCTAGAGTTGATTGACTCAGTGCGATTTCTTGATGAATTAGAAACTCCATACTCCAAAGTTTTTGCTTACCCTTTTGGTCATTATAATGAGAAGTTAATCCAACTTCTTGAAAGTAAAAATATTGAAATTCAATTTTCAGCTGATGGATCGAATAAGAAACGAAAAGGCATAACTGATCGACTTGTTGTCAACCCATTTATTTCATTACGAAACCAATTAAAAGCGATAGACAATGGACAATATTGATTATCAATTTGAGAGTTTAAACGAAGGCCACATTAAAGAGCTAACCGTATTGTTTAGTGAAATTTTTAATAAGGTGGTTGCAGCTGATTATTTTATCATTAAATATGGATTGAATATTCCGGAAATTGAGCAGTTATCAACTGTGCTTCTTTCAAAAAAGAGAGTAATTGGTTTTATTGGTGTTATTGGTCAGAGTTTCAATACAAGTGACAAGTTGAAGTTAATGAAAATAGGATTTACAGGTGATTTCTTTCTTCTTGAAAAGTACCGTAAAACAGGTGTTTTTAAAAAAGCATATGAGCGTTCTCTGAAATTGATAAATGAACATGAATATGAACATATTTATGCTTTTCATAGTGATCAAACATATAAGGTCTGTCAACGTTGGGGTTGGACTGATCAAATAGGCTTTAGTCGTTTTCATCTTAAGACTATACCTTTCTCTACGTCAAGAATTATTAATAAGACTGGATTAAAAACTTGGAGAATAAAACAGCTTGAAAAAAGGCTTATTCCTTTTAGTTCACAAGTAAATTTGAATCTACTTTTAAAAGAAAAGGACTTGTTGCAACAGAATTATGATGCTGCTTTTTTTGAAATGAAAGCCTTTTGCACGCATTACCTAGTTGAAATTGAAGGGTGTATTCTTTTTATGAAATACGATTATTTATTAACTATTGGATTCGTTCACTTTACAGAATATTCAAAAATTGACAAAATGCTAAATACTTTAAAGAGAATAGCGAGAAAAAGTTTAATACATGATGTCGTATTTCATTTGCAAGGAAATTTACCAGAAGCAATAGAATTGAATAAGTATTTAAAAGAGAAAACGTCGTTTAAAATAAGTTCATTAAAGCTACAAGAGGACTCTCCTGAATTTTCGTCAGTTCGACTTAACTTTATGGATATGGATGTATTTTAAGAGGCTACATTCTAGATAAATAAAAAATTTATAGTCGTAATTTCGTTTGAAGAGGAATTCAATGTGATATTAATTACTTCCTTATGCGGTAAATAACATTTAACTCACCTCTTTTTGTCACCTCAGAGTCTTGTTCTAATATTATTCCATGATTATTGGCAATCATAGAAATTCGTTCAATGTCGCAATCCTCAGATAAAATCATCATTATTTGAGCAGTCTCCCTTTCCCAACTTTGTTTAAGCTGTTGAAATAGTTTTTTAAAATAATCAAAATCCTCTCCGCAATAAAACGCTTGGTCCTTCTCATTTAACGCATTTTTCGGGTAATATGGTGGATTAATTATTATCCAATCGAAATCATTTGGACTAACGTTTTCGAAAAGATTAGATTTAACTACTTGAATTGGAATTTGTGTTGCTTTAGAATTAAACCTAAGTCCTTCAATGGCATTCGTGTTAATATCGGTTGCTGTGACAATGGCTCCTTGATTCGCTGCATAAAAGGAAATCATTCCACTTCCTGCTCCAAGTTCTAAAAAAGAAAGACCCGATAGGTTAGTATTCTTCAAAAAGTCAATGAAAATATTGGTTGATAGAAATACGCCTGGATGAAATACACCTGGGTAAATAGTAATTTCTATTCCCTCTTTTGAATAGTTTGAAGTCTTTTTTGTCTTCGCTTGGTACCACTTATTCAAAAGTGGAAATGCTATTTTTTTTATTAATTTTCTCATTCAGAATAAAAACCTTGTTCTTCAGGTTGACGATAGTTCCATAACTTATGTAATGCCTTAATCTCATATGGGTAAGCATAAATTTTCAGATGATATCTCCAAAACGAAACTGCTCTAAGTAAGGCTTTTTTCCAACCTCGAATTCTAAAATCAGAGACTGTAGGAGAGTACGCATTTAAGACAGTTTCAAAATTTTTAATTTGATCGATGTGCTTTTTATTCAGCCAAGGAGTTAATGGATTCTTTCTTAAATCGAATTTTTCCCAAGATGGAGAAAGCCAATCTTCAAGTTTTTGAGGAAATTCAAATCCTTGATCCTGAATCTTCTTAAATAATTCACTACCTTCCGTTGGTACAGGACTATAGAGATAAATAATTATTTCAGTGGCGGGATTCAATTTTTTTATTGTTCGAATAAATTCAATGTCTTCCTTAATTTGTCCCATTACTTTACTCGAATCATCATTAGGAAGTCCAAGTACAAAACTGTATTCAGGAATAATTCCAATCTTTCCCATTCGAACTGCAAAATCTTTAATTTGCTGTCCGGTTTGAGTCCCACCTTTATCCATTTTCTTCAAT
>CAJQQA010000247.1 GCA_905480355.1 uncultured Flavobacteriales bacterium
CTAAATTGATAAGTAAAGCTACAACTGCTGTTCTTGTTGAATTAGACAATGGAAATTATCATATCATCACTCGTCAAGATTTGATTTCTGCAATTTGCTAAGGGAATGATAGAATATATTGACCAAATGAATTCTATAATCCGACTGGAAACAACACCAAGTCGGATTGTTTCTTTAGTACCTTCTCAAACTGAATTACTCTATGATCTTGGAGTTGGAGAAAGGCTTGTTGGATTAACTAAATTCTGTATTCATCCAAATGATTGGTTTCGCTATAAATCAAAAGTGGGGGGGACAAAAACAATCGATATTGAAAAAGTAAGAGCACTTAAACCTGATTTAATTATTGGGAATAAAGAAGAAAATACTAAGTCAGATATAGAGAAATTGTCTCAAATAGCACCCGTTTGGATGAGCGATATCCAGGATTTAAAAGGAGCTTATGAAATGATTGATCAAATAGCTTGTTTGGTTGGTGAGACTGAGAAAGGTGTTGAGCTAGTTTCTGAGATTCGTGAAAATTTCAGGGGGTTAGCGATAGACGGTGAGATTGAGAAAAGTGTTCTTTATTTTATTTGGAACTCTCCTAATTTAATTGCCGCAAAAAAAACCTTTATTGATGAAATGCTTCAACAAATGGGGCTTTCTAATTTATCGACCTTAGAGCGTTATCCAGAAGTAGATTATGAAGCACAACCAGATTTAGTTTTTTTAAGCTCGGAGCCATTTCCTTTTAAAGAAAAGCATGTAAAAAAGTTTGAAAGTCTTTATCCAGCTGCAAAAATCATCATCGTTGATGGAGAAATGTTTTCATGGTATGGTTCAAGACTGAAGCATGCACCAAATTACTTTCAAAAGCTACTCAAACAAATCGCTATTGATTAAAAATCGAAGTAGTTCGTTATAAGTCGCCTTGTTTTTCTTGAAAGCGATGTTGCCATTAAATATCACAATGTCTTTTGAACCGTAAATAGCTTCTAATTCGATGAGGTTTATACTTCCCGAGAGGTTTTTGCTGGCAGAATAAATCGAAACTAAACCAAGTAATTTATGCGCGATACCATCGCCTTTAACTTTGGTGAGATTAGAGGGTTCTCCATTAATAGAAATGAGACGATCGTCTGAAATAAGATTTGAAGAATCAAAAGTATCGAGTCCAAAATATAAGGTGTTATGATCGTGAACATGATAATAGTAATTGACGCCGTAAACAGTAATTTGGTGAGCAGTAAGGCTATCTATTTTTTGCTGCGCTATCAAGGTTTCAAAGATGCTATTGAAATCAAGAGAGTCTTCAAAATGCAAAAGAACTTCAGTATTTATTTGGAACGCAATTTTCTCTAATGATTTTAACGTTGCACCTGCATAATTTAATGAGAGGCCAACAAGTGGAGAATTAGTACCCAGGAAGGAAGAAATGGAATCATTTAATTTTTTCGGTATTATTTGTGTGAAAACAGAGAATCCTTTCGGTGCTAATCGGAGTTTCGTTTCTTCGATCTTTTGTTGCAATTTGAATTCTCCAGATAAGTCAAAGTGTGATTCTCTAATATTGAATTCGAACTTATTGATTGGGAATTGATTCGTATTGCACTGAAATGTAAGTGATTTAGTTAATTCATTTCCTGCATTACTGATAGCCTTACTGAATACGGCATCAGAAATTACTAAAAATTCATTCTTGTCGGTATTCTCCTTTGAAGAAAAGAGTATTAATCCAACATTTCTTGCTCCGTTTATTGATAAATGGGCTGATTTCAATAAATCATTCTCGTTATTGAGAAATTCATCTACATTATTTAAATTGACTAAAAAAGCGGTAATGTTAGCTTCTTGTGCAAAAATACCGAAGGCGATAATTGTCGAATTTAACTGAATTCCCATGCCACCACTCAACTGATCTGAGTTCTGAGAGTTATATAATTTCTCTTCAATCAACGAAATTAATTCAACGTCTTGATTTTCTATAAGAACAGATCGAGCAGCGTCCGATAAGATTTTGTCACCATCAATTTGAAGAAGCCAATCAGTATTGTTGGGAATATATTCTAGGTTGTAATTTTCTGGACTTTTTAAAAATGAACGGCCAATATAAAAAACTCCCCATAGCAAAAACAAAGTGATAATAACGGGGGTAATTTTAGAAATATTTGCTCGTATTCGCATAGTCAAAAATAAGCTAATTATTTTGTGTTTCGCTTAAATGATTAACTTTGTCGCATGAAAAAAATGGCAAGAGGTATTCTTCGAATATTTGGATGGAAAATAGATGCTCATAGTCCTGAAGGTGTCGATAAATGTGTCGTTGTAATGGGACCACACACCTCTAACTGGGATTTTGTAATAGGTCGATTAGCATTTGTAGCATTTGGAATAAAAGGCAGTTATTTGATTAAAAAAGAACTCTTTTTCTTTCCTTTAGGGTGGGTGTTGAAAAAAATGGGTGGTATTCCTGTCGGTCGAGGAGGAAAAAGAAATTTAACGGAAACGGCTGTTTCTTATTTTGAGAACAACAAAAGAATGTTTATGGTTTTTACGCCAGAAGGAACGAGAAGCTATAGTCCAAATTGGAAAAAAGGATTTTATTATATTTCTGAAAATGCTAATGTTCCAATTTACATTGGATATATGGATTACGAGAAAAAAGTTGGTGGCTTTCACAGCTTATTTGAGCCAACGGGAGACATTGAGAAAGATATTCAATACATCAAAAATATTCTAAAGAAATACAAAGGTCGATTTCCAGAGAATGGAATCGACGGGAACTAAAGCTCAAGTAGTTTCATAATTGTTTTGTTATTTAGAACTGCCATTCTCAGAAGATTTATTTATGAATCTGCCACTTTTACTGTCGTACCCATATGGACAATGTTTACAACCGCTCTTGCAGCAGTTCCCTCTTTTCAGATGATATTTTTCTGTAAACACAATATATCCCTCAGGACTTGTATAGAAATCTTCTTTTTCAAGTTTATTTTTCGGAGAAAATCCGGACATATCATCACTCATGCAACAAATTTAATTGATATTTGTAGAAATTCAATGATTTGTAATGTTTGATGTTAAAAATTCTATCTTAGAGAGAATTAATATTGCGGATTTTACTCAAAGAGGAATTACTCTATACGTAAAGCGAGATGATTTAATACACGCTGAAGTTTCTGGGAATAAATGGCGAAAATTGAAATTTAACGCTGAGTCATGTTTAACTAAAAAAAAGAAAGGAATCTTAACTTTTGGCGGTGCTTACTCTAATCATCTTCTCGCTACAGCATCTGCATGTAGCTCTTTGGGATTAGAATCTATTGGTATTGTTCGTGGTGAAGAATTAAATGAAAATAGCAACGGCACACTTAAAAATTGTGCTCGATTAGGAATGAGGCTCATTTTTGTTTCACGTGCTAAATACCAATTGCGACATGAAAAAGCCTTTATCGAAGCTAAAGGGATTGAATTCCCTAATTTTTTGATTGTACCAGAAGGCGGAGCTAATTATTTAGGTATGATTGGTTGTCAAGAATTGATTTCAGAAATAAAAATTGAATTTGATGCAATTTTTGTTGCGCAAGGGACAGCGACAACAAGCTGTGGAGTTGCCATGGGGCTTAATGCTAATCAGGAAATACATGTAGTGCCAGCGCTAAAAGGGTATCAATCCATTGATGAAATGGACCGTTTACTCATTGAAAGTGGCATTGATGAAGAATGGCGCAATCAAATTCTAGATAAAGTCATCGTCCATAGTGATTATCATTTTCGTGGATACGGGAGATACACGCATGAATTACTTCTTTTTATCAAAGAATTTCATGAAAAACACGGCTTAAAGCTTGATCCCATATATACTGGAAAGACAATGTTTGCCTTAGTTGCTAAGTTAAAAGAAGAAGTTTATAACAATAAAACAGTGGTTTTTATTCACACTGGTGGTCTTCAGGGAGTCAGTTCAATAGAGGAGAAGTCCGGATTTAAATTATTTTAATAAGATTGATTTATATATTTTTAATCAATTCAAATGCCTCATGGACATCATGAACTCTTAAGATTGATGCTCCTTTATCAAGAGCTATTTTATTCAATCGGATTGTTTCTGGCAAAGAATCTTCAGGTCGAATACCAAGCTTTTTATAGATCATTGATTTTCTAGAAAGTCCAACAAGCAGAGGTTTGTTGAACAATTGTAAGTGCTCAAGAAAATTGAGTATTTCGTAATTTTGCTCTATTGTTTTACTAAATCCAAATCCAGGATCGAGAATAATATCATTGATACCTTTCTTTTTTAAGAAATCAATTTTAGTAGAAAAGTACAAGACTAAGTCATTAAACAAATTCTTATAATTTGTATTTTCAGTCATATTTTGAGGTGTGCCAATCATGTGCATTAAAACATATGGAACTTTATAATGGGCAACAACGTCTATGATTTGAGGGTCGATTTCAAATCCACTTATGTCGTTAATAATATCGGCTCCATTTTCAATTCCGATTCTTGCAACTTCAGAGCGAAAAGTATCGAGAGAAATATTCAGTTCTCCAAATTCTTTTCTAACAGCTTTGATAATAGGGGAAACTCGATCGATTTCTTCCGAAATATCAATGTTTTGAGCATTGGGTCGCGAAGAGTATCCTCCGATATCAACAATGTTAACGCCCTCATGTAGCATTTTCTCAACAATTTTTAGCACGCCTTTTATCGACTCAGAACGACTTTTGGCGTAGAAAGAGTCTGGTGTTACATTGACGATTCCCATGACAATTGGTGTGGATAAATCAACTAATTTATCTCGTACACGAATGCTATAATTCGAGGGATTTTTTGTATTTTCAACGTTTGAAATTTGCATATAAAATTGATGAGTAAAACCAATATAGAATACACAAATGTAGTCAATGTTTGCCGAGAAATTTTCTCGAAAAAAACAAAAGATTACGGTACGGCTTGGAGAATATTGAGACCAAGTTCTTTGACAGATCAGTTATTTATAAAAGCTTCTCGTATTAGAACAATTCAAGATACTGGCGAAAATAAAGTCGGTGAGAGTATTGAAGATGAATTCATTGCGATTGTTAACTACTGCTTAATGGCGATAATCCAATTAAGAGAATTGGAGTTGGTTGAACTCGAATTATCTCATAACGAAGCTGAGAAATTGTATAATAAATATGCACTCGAGGCGTTTGAACTGATGAAACGAAAGAATCATGATTACGGAGAGGCATGGCGCGATATGCGAGTTGGATCATTGGCTGATTTAATTTTGCAAAAAATTTATCGTGTTAAACAAATTGAGGATAATAAAGGGGAAACAATAATGAGTGAAGGAATAGATGCTAACTATTTTGATATGCTCAATTATGCTGTATTTGCTCTAGTTTTAATGAATGAACCAGGTGAATTATGATTGAAGAAAAAACAATTCAAGGAAGATCATTGGTGTTTAATATGATTTTTGTTTTTATAAACCTTTTAGGCGTTGCCTTCATGACAATGGGGTTTCATGATAATTTTGAAGAACAAAGTTCTTTGTTTAAATTTTTAGGAATTATTCTATTGATTGGTTCTATTGGAGGTCTAATAATTTTTAAAGGTCGTTTTATAATGTCCTCAGTTTCTCGAGTTTTAGTGGGGGGGTTATTTATAGTTTCGGGACTTGTAAAAGCGAATGATCCAATTGGGTTTGCCTATAAATTGGAAGAATATTTTGAAGATGGAGCATTGGCTTTTCGAATTAAGGAATGGTTTTCTGCACCCGAGTTTTCATTGGAGTTTTTCATGGAGCATGCATTATTATTGAGTGTAGTAATATGTATAGCTGAAATAATCTTAGGAGTTCTGGTCATTCTTGGCGGGAAAATAAAATTGGTGAGTACCTCTATGATGTTGATGATGGTGTTTTTTACTTTCTTGACATGGCACACATCTAATTGTGATTCATCGATTCGATTTCTAGATCGTGATACATACCAAATAGATGATCCAATTGGGCAAATAAAAATCAAAGAGGCCGAAGGCAATAAAGACTTGACAATTGTTGAAGAAACCATGACTTTTGTTGTGATTGATGAAATGAAACAGCCTCAATGCGTTGATGATTGTGGTTGTTTTGGTGATGCTATGAAAGGTTCCGTTGGTCGATCGTTAACACCCAAAGAGTCTTTTTGGAAAGATATTATACTTGTGTATCTCATAGGCTGGATATTCTTTTCAATGCGCATAATTGCGCCGAATTCGCACAAGGAGAATAAGGTTTACATAGCAGCAGCTATATTGGTTCTTGTTTTCTTTTCATGGGTGTTTGGATGGTATTTCCCTGTATTATTTGGAGTAATTTCTCTTCTTGGTTCACTTTGGGTTGTGCGCGTTGGTGGGAAATATTTCGGTAATTATTATGGTAGCGCTTTGTTCATCACTGTATTGTGCTCAATAATGGTAGCCTATGTATTGATGTATTTACCGATGAAGGATTATAGATCCTATTCTGAAGGTTCTAACCTATCAGAAAAAATGAACGATGGTATCGCAGGAGTCTACGAAAGCTTGCTAGTCTATAAAAATAAAAAAACGGGAGAAACAATAGAATATTCTTCGACATCTATTGAGTACACTTCTTCAAAAATTTGGGAAGATACTGATTGGGAATATTCAAGTATGGTTCAAAAAGCAATTATATCAACTAAAATACCTTCAATTACTGAGCAATTTAACCCGTTCATATCGGTAAGTGACATTTCTGAGTATGAATTAGCGATGGAAGCTGTAACTATAGCAGTTGATACTTCGAAATTGAAAGGTTTGACCTTAAAAGACTTGAATTACAAAACTGAGATTCATATTCCAATAGTGGAATACAATGTAACGGATTATGATTTAGAAAGTTATTCAATAGTTGATACGATTGAAATGACTGACCCAGCATTCAGTGAGCTCAGTATACGAAAAACGATAATTGAGGTAGATAAAATTGTTTTAGTTTCTTCAAAAGATCTATTTGAGGGAGATTGGAGATATTTAGATCGACTGAAAAAGATATACAAAACGTGTCAAGAAAAAAAGATACCCTTTGCAGTCATGTGCAATGCAACGCGTGAACAAATAGTAGAATTTCGAGAAAAGCATAAATTCTATGTTCCGATTTTTGTTAATGATGAAACAGAATTGAAAGCAATTTCAAGGTCAAACCCTTCTTTAATTGTAATTGAAAAAGGAATTGTAAAAGCGAAATATCCATTTCGATTAACACCAACAAAAAAGCAGTTCATTAAAGAGCATTTGTAAAATCCAGAGCAACCAAAATAGAATGCATTGGAGAAATTAAAAATTGATATTAATTAGATTATGGCACAAAAGATTGTTGCAGGCAACTGGAAAATGAATTTAGGGAAGGAAGAGAAAATGGAACTTCTTAAAGGTTTGAAATTGAGCGACATTCCTAACGATGTCAATGCGATTGTGTTCCCTACATCATTATACATTAGTGATCTAGCTAAAAGTTTAACTAAAATAGAAGTAGGGGTTCAAAATTTTTCCAATCAAAACAATGGTGCGTTTACTGGAGAAATTTCAATTTCTCAGATAAAGAGTGTCGGTGCTACGATTGGATTAATTGGGCACAGTGAGCGAAGAGCTTATTACCAGGAAAATAATGCATTCTTGAAATCAAAGGTTGATCATGCAATTAATGAACAATTTAAATTCATTTTTTGCTGTGGAGAACCATTATCGATTAGAGAAAGCGGCCAAGAATTTCTTTTTGTAAAGAACCAATTGCAAGAATCTCTATTTCACCTTTCAGCGGAAGAAATGATGAACGGAATTATAGCGTATGAACCTGTTTGGGCTATAGGTACTGGAGTTACAGCGTCAAGTGAACAAGCTGAAGACATGCATAAAAGTATTAGATCTTGGATTGAAGAAAAATATACTGTTGAAGTTGCGAACAGTGTTTCAATTCTATATGGCGGCAGCTGTAAACCAAGTAATGCTAAGGAGCTTTTCGCTTGTCCTAATGTAGATGGAGGACTTATTGGTGGAGCATCATTGAATGCAAGTGACTTTCATGCAATAATCAACTCTTTTTAATGGATACGATTGAACTAACGATAAAATTAGCCCCTAATGAACCTTGGAACGAGATAATTGTTGCTGAATTGGCGGAAGTTGGTTTTGAAAGTTTTGTGCATACTGAAGAAGGTTTAATTGCTTATTCTCCAGTCACTATAGATTATGATGATGCAATAAAACAATCATCCTTATCGAATCCAGTAGGCTTTAAATTTGAGATGAGCAAGCGAATTATTCCTGCTGAAAATTGGAACGCAAAATGGGAAGAAAATTTCGATCCAGTTTATGTCGAGAAATATGTCTCGATTCTTGCACCTTTTCATGATGAAAGTTTAGCGATAGGAATGCGTGTTATAATTCAGCCTAAAATGTCATTCGGAACAGGTCATCACCAAACGACATGGATGATGAGTAAAGCTCTTTTTGAATTAAATGAGATGCCAAAGAATGTTTTAGATATGGGCACGGGTACAGGAGTTTTGGCTATTATTTCTGAAAACCTTGGAGCTGATAGAATTCTAGCTATTGACATTGAAAGTGGAGCATTAGATAACGCTATTGAGAATACAGAAAGAAATCATTGCTCGAAAATAGAGTGTCTAATCGGCGATGTTGATTTATTGGGGAATGAAAATTTTGGATTAGTTATTGCTAATATCAATAAGAATATATTAAAAGTCCAGATGCAGAGCTACAGTGACATATTGGAGAAACATGGCGTACTATTATTGAGCGGGTTCTTTAAAGTAGATGTCCAAGAAATGCTCGATTTTGCGAGTAATTACGCATTCGAGAAAGTTAAATTATTTGAGAAAGACGAATGGGCTGCTATTCAATTGAAAAAAATGTAAATTATGTGGAGAAGATTAATCGTAAGCAGTGTTGTTGTTTTTCTGTCGACAGCAATTTTTGGGCAAACCTTTTCAAACGATAGAGAAAAATTCGTAAAGGAATTTCAAAAGACGCTAAACGACTATGGAAAAGGGGACTTTAAAGACTTTGCCAAGAAAGATTTACCTGCTATTTTACTTAAATCCAATTCATTTTCCGATGATTATTTCTCAAAAATGATTGAAACCTGTAACTTAATGGTTACAAAAAAGATTAAACCTTATCCTGGAGTTTATAATTATGTTTTTTCGGTAAGCTCATTTTTTGAAAACAAACAACCGCAAGAAAGTTATATTGCTTGGCATCAGTCTGTGGATAAATTATTATCACTTAGAAACTTGAAAAAATTTAATGGTTTTATTGAAATGTCGGCAGGTTTCTTTTCTGAATCTAGATTGTCTCAGTCTTCTAATTTCGAGTGGTTGTATATTGGAGGTGAGTATACTTTTGAGTATAAGAAAAAAGCAATTATTCGTTTTTCAGGAGGAAACTTGGTTTGTCGTGTAATGAGTAAAAAGTCAAAAAATAGAGGAGAAATAATTGATAGCTTAGAAGTGATTAAAACGGATGGTATTTATGATCCAATTCTTAAAAAATGGCAAGGAAGTAATGGCCAAATTACTTGGGAGAAAGTTGGCTTGAATAAAAACGAGACGTTTGCAGATCTTTCAAGTTATGCTGTTTCATTTAAATCATCTACTTTACGTGTTGATACTGTTGTTTTTACGACTCCTTATTTTTCGAGTAAAATCAAAGGAACGTTAACTGATCGAGCTTTCAAAATAAACAGAGAAGTTGACAAAGTTTATCCACAATTTCTTTCTTTTGAGCGAAGACTGTTGATTGAGGAGATTGTACCTAAAGTAGATTATATAGGTGGTTTTTCAATGAAAGGTGCTAATTTCATTGGTGCAGGAACAAATTCTCAACCCGCAATGATTACATATAAAAAAAACGGTATTTCATTTATCAAAGCGAAGGCCAAACAAATTTTTATTTCCTCAGAAAAAGTAAGAATCAGTCGTGCTGTTTTCGCTTTGTATCTTTCTTCAGGTGACTCTATAACACATGCAGGAATTAATTTCAACTATGATTTAATTAAAAAGAACATTCAATTAGATAGATCAGGAGCTGGAATTGCAAAAGCTCCATTTCAAGATTCATACCATCAATTAGATATATATGTACCCAAAATCATTTGGGAAGAGGGTTCAGATAATTTACAATTTACGTTTGAATTTGGAACATCTCAAGAACAGAAAATAGCAACTTTTGAATCGAAGAGTTACTTCAATGAAGAGGTTTATGATCGACTTCAGGCAATGGCATCTGTTCATCCTCTGGTTGCTATCTCAAGGTATTGCTATAAATATGATGAATATACGATCAGTGAAGGCAAAGCAGCAACTGCAATGGGATTAACCATAGAACAAGCCAAATCGTCGTTGATTCAATTATCCAATATGGGATTTATAAGTTATGATACAGAAACTAAAAATATTGAAGTAAATAAGAAATTACAAACATTTGTTGATGCAAAAGCAGGTACGAAAGATTATGACAATATCGTTTTTAAATCTGACTTTCGTCCCAAGAAGTTAAAAGGTTATTCTGATCAAGAAATTGAGAAAGATGATTACCTCAAGACGATTAGCGACATGTACCGCAAACAAAATGAGGAACGAAGAATCAAAAAGAATTTTGCTGTAATGAATTTAACAACTTTTGACTTAGACATGGTTGCAGTAGATGATATTGTGATTTCTGCTTCAAAAAATACGGTTGTTTTTCCAGAGAATGGAGTCGTGAAGGTAAAAAAGAATAGAGATTTTAATTTTAATGGGTGGATGAATTCAGGCAAGTTGGAGGTGAATACTGCGGCGACTCGATTCATTTATGAAGAATTTAAATTTGATTTATTAATTACCAGGAAAGCTTTCTTTAACGTACGACCAATGCAAAAACAAGATGGACAGCGATCAATACCAATGGTGAGTAGTTTGTCAGGGGTTGTTGGTGAAATATTGATTGATGATGTTGGGAATCGCTCAGGAAAAAATAAAGAATTTGCAAATTACCCTAAATTAAATGTAACAGCAGAATCTAAAGTTTTCTATAATTCGAAACAACTTTATCGAGGGGCTTATGACAGCACCAGGTTTTATTATACAGTTGAGCCGTTCAATCGAGATAGTCTAAATGTGTTTGAAGAACGTTCTTTTCGATTGAAGGGAGAATTAACTTCAGCGGGTATTTTTCCAGTGATCAAAGAGGACTTAAAAATTATGGCAGATTATTCTTTTGGCTTTTCAACTGTTGCACCAGCTGAGGGGTTTGATTTTTATGGTCTAGATGCGAAATTTGACAATAAAGTAATACTTTCTAATAATGGACTGCAAGGAGCAGGAACAATAAATTTTGTCTATTCGACTTCGATATCGAAGGCATTCACTTTTTTACCTGATTCAACTGTTGGTATTGCTCAGTTTGAAAACAAACCACATGAAGAAGGGGTTGAATTTCCTGATGTTATTGGGAATAATGCATACATCACTTATTTGCCTAAGGATCAAATATTGAAAGCCAAAGCAACTCCTAAAAACGATCTGGTCTTTTTTAGTGAAGAGGCAAAATTGAAAGGGACAGTTGTTATCAAAGAATCTGGCATGACTGGAAGCGGATTAATGACTTTCGTAAATGCGACATTAATATCGAATGATTTCAAATATAAAAGACATGATATTGATTCAGACGATGCTGGATTTAGTTTGAGAAATGAAAGTGCTAACATCGAAGAGAATGCCTTGGCTTTTAAAACTGATAATATAAACGCGCATGTTTCATTTGTCGATCGCATAGGTGAGTTTGTTTCAAATGATGGTGAATCGGAAGTTGAATTCCCAGTGAACCAATACAGGTGTAAAATGGATATTTTTAAATGGTACATGGATGAATTATCTATCGAGATGGAGAAGACAGAAGAAAAAAACATCTCTATCGATACAGGAGTTGATTTTGTAGGTCCTAATTTTTTCTCAACGCATCCTAAGCAGGATTCACTCCAATTTCTTGCTCCAAAAGCTAAATTTGATCTTAGAGCGAAGACAATTTATTGCGATAAAGTTAAATACATTGATGTTGCTGATGCAAGAATATTTCCTGACAGCATGAAAATTTTGATTCGTAAAAAAGCCAGAATGGATGAATTAAAAAATTCAAGAATTATTGCCAATTATATCACTAAATACCACAGTTTTGAAAAATCAACGATTAACATTAAAGCAAGACGTGATTATGAGGCGTCTGGGGAATACCCATATTATGACAAGGATAGCATTGTTACCTATATAACAATGAATGATATTGGATTAGATACGTCTTTCCAAACCAGAGCATCTGGTAAAATAACGGATGAAGTTGGATTCAAATTAAGCGACAAATTTGATTACTACGGTGATGTTTCAATTCGCGCGGCAAGTCCGCTTATTTCATTCTCTGGAGCGACAAGAATTAACCATGATTGTGAGAAATTCGATAAAAATTGGATGGCTTTTATGGCTGAAATTGATCCGAAGAACATCCAAATTCCAGTCACGAATGAAATGCTAGACCTTGACGGAAATAGAATATCGGCTGGTATCGTTTGGAGAGATTCTCCAGCAACAGATAGTCTAGAGCTTTATCCAACGTTTTTATCTGCCTTGGTGTCAAAAGACGACCCGATCGTTATGACTTCAAGTGGCTTATTACAATACAATGTTGGAGCCAATCAATTTGAAATTGCTTCAAAGGAGAAGTTAGTTAATAGAAGTGCACCAGGAAATTACCTCGCTTTGCATACTGAAAGTTGTTCATTGAATGGTATGGGTATAATTGATTTAGGGATGGATTATGTTGATGTCACTGTGGAGGCGGTAGGTAATGTTAGCTACAACCAAAATACAGGTGAAACATCAATGAATATAACTGCACGTTTCGATATGGCGCTCGACAAAGGTTTGATGACTGGAGTGGCTAAAAGAATTAATGAAATTGAGGGCTTAAAGCCAATGAGTTTCAATTCAACAACGCTACAAGAAGCCGTTTTAGAGTGGGATGGAGAGAAAGAGTCAGAAAAAATAAAAGATGAATACATTCGATTGGGGGAGTTGAAAAAAATTCCACAGGGGTTAAAAAATACAATGACGTTCACTGGAGTTTATTTAAGTTCATTCAATAGTCCTAGCTCTCAGAATAAAGGACTGATTACAAATGTTGAATCAGCTGTACTTGTAAGTATTTACAATGAACCGGTAATGAAATATGTACCCTTTAAAGCATTTTTCAATCAAGTTTATTCAAAGGCTGGTAGCGATGGTTTTTCGCTGTATATCAATATACCAGGAGGAAGAGATTACTTCTTTGACTATACGATAAAGAAGAAAGAAGGGTTGATGAGAATTAAAACGGGTGACCAAGAGTTAAGCTCTAAATTACTTGAAATGAAAGATGATAAGCGCAAGAAAAAGAACTTTAAATATGAGGCAACAACTAATAGCGCATATATCGCACGTTTTATGGAGATGTTTAAATAAAAAAAAAGAAACATCTAATTTGAACCTTTTTCCTAATTAAACGTACTAAATATCAGAAATTTAAAAGTGAATAGGTGAATTAATAAATGAAGATTACTAAACATATAATTAATGTTCTTGTGTTTCTTTTCGCTTCTTTTACCATTTTTGGTCAAACTGAAAGTGAATTAAAAGAAAATGCCGACAAGCTTTTTGAGGAAGAGCAATACATTGACGTTACATCATCTTATTTGCGATTACTTTCGTTAAATCCTAAGAATGTGGACTATAATTTTCGATATGGTACATGTTTATTATTCAATTCTTACCAGAAAAAAGAAGCACTGAGGTATCTTCGATATGCAGCAGCACAGAATGAGGTAGATAGGCGCGCTTATTACTTCTATGGAAAAGCTTTACACCTGAATTTTCAATTTGATGAGGCAATTAAGTATTATCAAAAATACATTTCAAAAAGACAAAAAAAAGATAAACGCTATTCTGTAGAAAGAGAAATAGAAATGTGCAACAACGGAAAGAAGTTGTTGTCTACATTTACTGATATTATCGTTTCTGAAAAGGTAGAAATTGAAAGAGGAAAGTTCTATCAGATGTATAGAAACATGTCTACAGTAGGTGGTGATATCTTAGTTTCTGTTGATTTTCAGACAAAACTTGACAAGAAAAATGGACATATCCCAATTGTACATTACCCTGAAAATGCACAAGTAATTTATTACGCCAGTTATGGGGAGACAGGAGCTTCAGGCAAAGATATTTACATGCGTAAACGATTGCCAAACAACAAATGGAGTGATGCTCAACTCTTGCCAGGACCAGTTAATACTTCGGAAGATGAAGATTTTCCATTTCTACATTCAAGAGGTGATATTTTATATTTTAGTTCGAAAGGGCACAATTCTATGGGGGGATATGATATTTTCATGTCTCGATTAGACTTAAATACAAATACTTTTAAGACTCCAGAAAATATAGATTTCGCGATAAGTTCGCCTGATGATGATTTGTTTTATGTTGTTGACTCTAGCTTTCAGAATGCGTATTTTGCCTCGTCACGACAAAGTCAAAATGGAAAGCTGCATGTTTTTAATGTCCGAGTAGCTAGAGTTCCAATTCAAGAAATTATAGTTATGGGTGACTTTTTATCTGAAATTAACCCAGAGAATAAATCAATGAGTGTGTTTGTTACAGATTATTCTAATGGGAAAAATATTGGAAAAATCAAAACAAACAGTGTGGGTAAATATTCTTTTGTATTCCCGCAAGGTGGTCGCTATAGCTATGAAGTAACGGTAGAAGGAAGCGATGATATTTATAAATTCATGGTAGATTTACCATTCTTGGATAAGTTCAGGCCACTTAAACAAAAAGCAATTCATACTACAATTAATGGCGAAGAATTGGTCAGAATAGTCAATTTGTTTGATGAAGAAGTGGAGGGAGCAGAAGCGATAATTGCAGAAGTGATTAGAAAACGATCTGAACTGGATGTTAATATCGATAAATTTGATTTGGAAGAAGTTGATGCACAACAAAGAAGAAATGAAGTTCTTACTGAACTAGGTTTTAGAGACATGTCTCTTCGCGAAGTGAGCGTTCAACTTGAAGAATTATCAATTACTGAACAATTAAAAAAGGAACAAGTAGAACGAATCAAGGCGAATATAAATGCGGAAATTTTAGCGAAGGCTTTGCAAATAGGTGAGATAGATCAAGAAATTTCAATTAATAATAAAGCTGCTGAAAATGAAATTGATCCTGTCAAGAAGCACCAGTTTTTATCGAGTCAATTAAATTTAGAAACTGAAAAAATCCAATTGGCGAAGGAAGTGCAGAGCTTGATTGATTTGAAAAATAATGCAAAGTCAACAGTTAAACCTTTTCAAAATCAACTTAATGCGGAAAAATTAGAAAAGAAATTTAAGGAGCTTGTTGCAAATGAAATGGAAGATGATGCATTGCTGTTATTGTCTAAAAACAAGGTGGTCATTACAAAAACAAGAAATGAATCGCCTAACACCATTGTTAGTAAACTTGTGAATAGCAGTATTGAGCTTTCAACTCAAATTTCGACCTTAACAAAACAGCAGTTAGATTATCAAACAACGCAAGATGATGTTAAAAATCAGATTTTCTTATTAAAAAATAGTTTACCTGACGCAAATAAAAAGGATGCTGGTAAAATAAGAACAAAAATTTCTGATTTAGAATCTGAAGAAGAAGTTGTGCAGGAAATGCATACTTCAACGACAAAATCAATTGAGAAATACAATAAAAAATTAGCAATAGTTGATAATAATATTTCTTCGATGCAGAAAGCAATGTTAGTGGAAAATTCTATTGCTGTTAGGGATAATGAGGTTAAAGAAGCGATAAATGAGCTAGAAAAGACGATAGAGAACGACAATTCTCAAGAATATATAGACCAATTAGCCATAATAGAGGAGGAGCATCCAGAGCTCAGTCCATATTTTGATTCCGGAGAATCAAATGAATTGGCATCTAAAACTCCAGTACGTTTAATTAAATCCAAAAACGACACCGAGCGCGAGGCTATTAATAAAAACACCGACTTGTCTAACGAAGATAAATTGGTTGCACTAAAAGAGAACAATGACATTACACTGGAGGATCTTAATGAAGACCTCGGAGCGGTGATTAAAAAGATTGAAAATGATCCTTCAAATGACTTATTAAATTCAGATAAGCAAGAATTAATAGCATACAAAGAAAAAATTGAATCTGAAAATGTTGAGATTGCTGAGGCTTTGGATGAAATTAAAGGTGTAACAGAATTTGCAATGACCGAAGAACAGTTAATAGCGGATGTTGATAGTGAATATGCAACGGACTATTCTGAAATCGCTACGAATCCCTCATTGTCTGATAAAGAGCGTTTAGAAGAACTGCAGATACTTAATGAAAAGCTTATTGCTTCAGTCATTGCTTCTCAAAAGAAATTGGAAAAAAGTAGAGAAAAAAATCCTGAAAGCACAGAGTTAAAAGCACGTGAAGTGATGTTGAATTCACTTCTGACAAAGAAACAATCAGAAGTGGAAGAACGGTCTCAATTAATTAATGCTTTATCTGATGTTTCCTCAATTCTGGGAGATGACGATGTTAAAGAAAATTTTGAGAATGAATTGAAATCAGATTATTCTTCTAATAGAGAAAGGATAGAGAACAAAGATCTCTCTTCATATCTAAAGAGTAAATCCCTCATAGAACTAGAAAACGACTATTTAGAAATCTTAGTGGGTAAACGCACTGAAATTGAAAAAGATCTCAATAACAAACCAGAGGATATTGAATTAATACAAGCTTTAACTGTAATCAATGAAATGATTAACAAGCAAGAGAATGAAATAACTCAATTAAAAGATAGCGCTATAAGATCAATAGCAACAAACGAATTAGAATCAATAATTAATGACGTTGATGAAAATTTCATTGAAGATGTTGCTGAGATTGGGTCAACAGATGGAGTGACCATGAATGATGATAAAGCCAATAGAGAGAGTATTCTTCAAGAAAAACTAACAATAAAATTGGAGGATATTGATAAGCTTTTGGAGAAGAAATATAGTGTGAATGACGAGCTTGAAAGAGCTGTAGTGGAAAAAGCAATCATAGAAAGTACAGAAAGAGAGAAAGAGTATCGTTTGAGCCAAGAAACGACTCAGGACACTACTGTTTTTAATGAATCAGAGGAATTAGAGGCACTGTCCACAATAGAATCCGATCAAAAAAACGAGCTTGAAGAGTTAAAAAACAACGAATTCTCTTCAATAACAGCAGAGAACATTAAAGATGCAATTGACAATATTGATAAAGAATACAATGCTGACATTGTTAAAATAAAGAAAGAGGGGTCTGAATCTCAAAAAAGTAATATTGTTCAAAGAGAAAAGGAATTACAAGAGAAAATTTCGGATAAAAGAACAAAAGTAGAAAAGACGAACGATAAAAAATTCTCCAGTGAGCAAGAACTTGAAATAGCAATTTTAAATAAGGCCTTGAGCGAAAGTAAGGAAAGAGAAGTAGCGGCTGATAAAAGTAATGTTATTGCATCTACTAGTGAAAATGACAAAGAGGAGTATCTTAATGCATTTAGAGAAGTTTTAACAAGCGAAGGTGATAATCAGTTGACAGCAACTTATTTTTCAATGGAAGAACTAGAAGAGCAAGGTCGTTTATTAGCAAGTTACGAGGCCCAAATAACTGTAGAAATTGAATCACTTGAAAAAGAAATTATTTCCTCAAACTCAACGGAGGCTGAAGCTCAAATTAATTGGTTGAATGAAGAATTGATGGAAGTTCAGCAGAAGCGAAGAACAGTTAATGTGAGTATTGGTGAATTAGAAACGGAGTTAATTGCGGATAACTCCTCTAATAATCCAACTTTTGAGAAAATTGAGGATGCCCAACGAATTAATTCTAAGCTAGAAAATGAATTAGAAACACTGCAGACGAAAGATTCTGAGAATGAAGTTTTAACTCAAACTACACTCGTAAATACAGTCAAAAAAGAACAAATAAATAAATTAATTTTTGATTCTAAGCAATCAAAATCTGAAGAGGAAAAATCTTATTTACTTGAGAAAGCAGGGATAGAACAAGAACAATCGAACAAATTAGTTGGACAATCCATTCATGATGTTAAGCGAAAAGATTTAGAGAGAGAATTTGACGTGCAATTGTTGACAAATGAAGAGTTAGCGACACGTAAAAGAACGTTTAGTGTTCAAATCGGAGAATTAACCACGGAAATCTTACGAGTAGATAAAGAAATTGGCAAAGCGAAAAAGAAGAATGTTCCAGCTTTAGAGACCAAAAATTTACAGTTAATAGCAGAGCGATCATTGATAGAAAACAAACTACGAGCATTGGAGGAGTATAATATAAAGGAAAGTACTGTTGCTTCAGTAATAAGTCGTGAAGCGCAAGATGTAACTTTATCTTTCAATGAGGAACGTAAAACGTCTGGTGAAGAAGGTTATGAAGAATATTTTGAATTGGCAACAGATGCTTTGGCTATTGAAGAACAAATCACTAATTTGGAGAACGAATTAAGCGCAGAACGACTGAAAGTCCTTCAGTTGATTGAAGATGACGTGAATACTTCCAATGATGAGCCAATTAAGCTTCGAATTCAACGCATTACATCTTTAGAAATGAATATTTCAAAATTAAAGATTGATTTAACACAAAAGAAATACCTTGCCAATGAAACGTTACCAACAAATAAAAACCTGGCTATGAAAATGCAAAATCTCGCGTTGCGAGGTATTAAACCAATCAAAGCTATTGCTGTTGCAACATTATTGCAATTGCCTTCAGAAGGATTTGCAATTAGTAATACAGGAGAAAGTACTTATTCAGAAGCAAACCCAATTCCAGTTGGTGTAGAAAATCCTTCGGGGCTGGTCTATCGAGTTCAAATAGGCGCCTTTGCCAAACCAATTCCGCAGAATCTATATAAAGAATTCAATCCAGTATCAGGGGAGAAGATAGAAGGCACTAACATAACTCGCTATATGGCTGGTTTCTTTAATAACAGCGTGTCTGTTGTTGAGGCGAGAAGAGATATTCGAGCGTTGGGTTATTCGGATGCCTTTATCGTTGCATATTGTGACGGAGAAAAAATTGGTTTTGGTGAAGCTAGAAAAAGAGAAGCCAACGGGTCATGCGTTCCTAAAGGGACGAATGAACTTATGATGGAGGTAGCAACAAAAACAGCTACAAAACTTGGATTACCAACAACTCGCGAAGTACCTGAGGTTTCTGAGTTCTCATACAATGAGGCTCCAGGAGCAGTTAAAGCAGAAGTAATTGAGATGATACAAGGCTTGTTCTTTACGGTGCAGATAGGAGTTTTTAATCGTCCAATAAGTAGCGAGGTTATTTACAATTTAGATGAAATCACGACAGTTCGTTTACCGAATGGCTTGATTCGTTATAATACTGGATTATATAACTCTGTAAAGGATGCATTGCCTAGAAGAACGGAAGCATTAAGTAGAGGAATAGTTGGAGCATTCGTTGTTGCATATTATCAAGGAGAAAGAATTTCATTGTCAAAAGCAAATAAATTATTATTAGAATTGGGTACAGCTATTTTACAGTCAGAATTAGAAAAAGAGAACGAAGTTGAAGAAGAAATAATTGTTGAGGAGAGTTCTGTTATAAGTACAGCGAGAACTGATACTGTGACATTACAAAACATTCAATCTAACAAGGAGAATGAACGTGAAAATATGCATAGAATTCAAATAGTAACAAAAAAACAATTTGAAGAATTTCCAAGAGATGTATTGAATCGCTACAATGCAGAAGGAGCTTTTTTCTATGATGAGAAAGATAAATATGTGAAGTCGATTATTTACGATGATCCAGACGATTTGCCTCGTTTATGGAACTTTAAAAATGATATTGATACTGTTTATATACCATTATCAGCTACACAAGATTTTGAATCTAAAATTATTTCTGTAAATATTGAAGGTGGAATTATTCCTGGCGACTTGATGGATTGGCTATTGAGATTTGGTAATTATCGTGAAATATCTGAAACAGATAATGGATTACGTTTAATGCTATTTGTTATAGCAAAAGAAGATCTTGATGAAATTAGTGAACAAATTCGTACTTTTGCATTAGAACCAATAGTGGTTGAGGAAACAGAATTTGAATTAGAGGAGAATGAATAACCCAAAAATATATAGTGACGAAGACGTTTTAGTTCATGAAGAATTAGTCGATTTAAAAGATTTGATTGTTTATAATGATGATGTTAACAGCTTTGACTACGTTATTGAGTCACTGATTAAAGTTTGTAAGCATGATAATCTGCAAGCAGAGCAATGTACTTGGATGGTCCATTACAAAGGTAAGTGTCAAGTGAAAAGAGGAGAGTATTCAGAATTAGAGCCTCAGTGTACTGCACTATTAGATCTTGGAATTACTGCCGAAATTGAATAAATCTATTTTAGCATTAATCATTTTAGTTAATTTCATGATTAATTCTTTAGAATACTTGCTGAATGTAAAAAACGACTTATATTTGAATTCGATTTGTAAATAACAAAGAGAAAAATGGCCCCGTAGCTCAACTGGATAGAGTACCACACTACGAATGTGGCGGTTGCAGGTTCGAATCTTGCCGGGGTCACAAAACAAGAGAAATAACCCTTTGATTTTATCAAGGTTTTCTTCTTTTAAAAGACTTTATTTTAAAACTGAATAGCTATAACTGAACAAGATATACTTCATTTCATCTAATTCAGGCACCATAAAAGCTATTAAATTCAAAATTCGTACTGTATTGATTCCTCAACTCAAAAATAGTCTATTCTTATACAATGAAGGGCAATTAGATCATTCTCAGTTAATTTGACAGACTATATTGGGTTAACTCATAATAAAAATCCTAGGCCCTCTGGTAGGGGGGTGTTTTAATTAGGATTACAATACTTGGGCAATAATGTGTACCTTTTATTTACTTCTAAACATCTAAATTGTGTTGTATTATTTATTTAATTGAAAGACTGAAGTCAACTGCGCATCGCTCAGTTGAAAGAATAGTATCTTTGTATGGGCAGATTTATTAATAATTCAAATAACAAAGCATGAAAAACATTATATTAACAGTATTAATTTGTGGAGCATTCTCAATAAATGCACAAGTAAACACAAACATTAGAATCTATCACATGCTGGGTACTCAGCTATTTCAAATGAACAGTCCCGCTCAAAATAATTTAGCGCAAGACTATAAGATAACTCGTTTACAGTATTACATGACTAAGTTTTCTATAGTCCATGATGGTGGTCAGATAACATTGGTTAGTGATGATACTGTTGCTCTGATAAGTGCGACAGACGGAATATTCTCATCAATAGAGCTGGGATCATTGAATATCTCTAATGTTGAGGCTGTAAAATTTCACATCGGGGTATATAGCCCTTTAAATAATGGAGACCCTTCATTGTTTCCATCATCTCATCCGTTAGCGCCAAAATCGCCATCGATGCACTGGGGATGGGCTTCAGGTTACAAATTTCTGGTATATGAAGGTACTGGAGGAGTCAATTTCTCACAAGTATTTCAATTACATGGCCTTGGAAATAACAACTACTTTGAAACTACAGTCAGTGCAGTAGGAGAAATGGTAAATGGAAATCTAATCATTGCTTTGGATGCAGATTATACGCGAGGAGTTGAAGGTATTAATGTTTCCAATGGTATAATAGCACATGGAGTTGATGGAGCTGATTTAACAGCAATAGAAAACTTTAGAGATTATGTCTTTATGCAAAGCTCACAATCTTTATCCGCAAGTATCGAAGATCAATCAATTCATTCACAATGGGGAATCATTCCTAATCCATCAAAAGATGGTGTAATATCTATTTCAATGAATAATGAACTGGCAATTGATGAAATTTTAGTTTCAAATTTATTAGGTGAAGAAATTACACGCGTTAATTCTGAAAACGTAAATAAATTGAAAATAGATATGGTTTCTTCTGGTACTTACATTGTTCAATTATTAAAAAATACTGAGGTAGTTTCTACCAAACGTGTTATTATTCTATGATAACATGAAATTCAAATTGATAGTGATAAGTGTTTTTGTTGTTGCAACAACACTTTTTGGATGTAAAAAGAAGGGAGTAGTCGCGCAATATGATGCAACTCCCTATAACTGGAATATAATTAACAGTACTCTTCCAGTACCTAATTTACCAACAGATAACAGTCTCACTAATCAAAAGGTAATGTTGGGAAGAATGCTGTTCTATGAAAAGGCATTGTCTTCAGATGAATCCGTAAGTTGTTCAAGTTGCCATAATCAAGAAAATGCTTTTTCTGATCTCAATCAATTCTCTGAAGGTGTTGGAGGGTTGCTAGGAGGAAGACAAGCAATGGCAATTTTTAATATGGCATGGCATGACAATGAATTTTTCTGGGATGGAAGAGCACATTTATTAAGGGATCAGTCATTAGGGTCAATAGAAAACCCTGTAGAAATGAATGAAACATTGGAAAATGTCATTGTAAAACTGAATGCAAGAGAGGAGTATACTAATCAGTTTATTCGAGCGTTTGGATCTGAAGAAATAACTGCGCTAAAAATTTCGTTGGCCTTGGAGAATTTTATGCTATCAATTGTTTCAGACGATTCAAAATACGATAGATACCTAGCTGGAACAGCTACTCTGACCGATAGCGAGGAAAGAGGAAGGGTCTTGTTTTTTGGAGAGTACAATGAGTTTTTCCCTACAACTTCTGGTGCTGATTGTGCTCACTGTCATGCAGGGAATAATTTTGAAAATGATTT
>CAJQQA010000248.1 GCA_905480355.1 uncultured Flavobacteriales bacterium
ATGCATAAAGACGCCTTATTTTTCAATTCACTGCCTGTATCTGGGAAGTCCGGAACTTTAAAGTCTCTTTGTCGAGGTCAATCTGCTGACGGAAAAATTCATGCAAAAAGTGGAACAATGAATCGAATCAAAAGTTATGCAGGCTATATTTATTCTTCAACAGGGAAAAAGTATGCTTTCGCAATTATCGTGAATAACTTTGACGGAAGCAGCAGTCAAGTAAAAACAAAAATGGAACGTTTATTCAACGCTATTTCTGTTAATTAAATAAAGATCGTTTCTAATTCTTTTTCAAGTATTTCAGTCCAAAGTTCTTTCGCTGTCATTCCATTTGCTTCGATCATTTTTGGAACAATACTTTCATTCGAAAATCCAGGAATTGTATTTACTTCAATAATAAAAGGCTCTCCTTTCACAATCATAAAATCTACTCGACATATTGATTTTAACTGCAGCAGTCCGTACACTTCCTTTGTGATCTTTTGTACTTTCTCAGTCAATTCACTACTTATTCTAGCTGGAGTAATCTCTTCTGAAAGGCCTTTGTACTTTGCCTCAAAATCAAAAAAATCATTCTCAGTTACAATTTCCGTTAAAGGCAACGTAACTATACCAGACTTACTATTATAAACCCCACAAGTTACTTCTGTCCCGTCAAGAAAACCTTCAAGAATTATAGAATCACCCTCACTGAACGCTTCATCAATCGATTTAGTTAATTCATTCTCGTGGTTCACTTTTGAAATGCCATAACTTGAGCCAGAATCGCATGGTTTCACAAACAAGGGTAGTTTTAGTTGAGAGATAATTGCTTCGTTCGATATGCGTTGGGATTCTTTTGTCATATAAATCGACTCTGCCACTAAATAACCAAATCCTTTAAGAAATTGATTGCAAAACCATTTGTCAAATGACAACTGTGAAGCTAATGGCCCAGAATTCACATAAGCCATATCAATCATATCTAAATATGATTGTAGCTTGCCATTTTCTCCAGGATCACCATGGATGTAGATTATTGAAAGGTCTATTTTCACTTCCTTACCATCCAAAAGAAAAACAAAGGTCTCTGAATTGAAATCTATTAATTGATTTTTAATTCTAACCTTCCAACCTTTTTTTGTTATTTCAACCAAATATGGAGTGTAGTTTTCAGGGAAGTTATTAAAAATATTCACAGCACTTTTCACCGAAATATCAAACTCAGATGAGTAACCTCCACAAATAATTGCTGCGTTCTTCATAGTTAGAATAATTAATTATTCGAAGATAGTAGGTCTTTCTTTGTTATTTAGATGTTTAATAAAAAGTTTTCAGCATTTTCAATGTTAATGACGCCAAATTAAATAGTGCTGTAATAGTGAACTCAATAATTTCAATATATTCAATTTAAGAAAAACCTTACTTTTACATAAAAAAGTTGATATGCGCATAGTTTACTTTATAATGAAGGTCCTTCTTCCTTGGCCACTGAGTGTTTTATTTTCTAGGCGAGCTCTAGTGAACAATCCTAAACAATTGCATGCCAGAACGATCTATGTTAGCAATCACGCATCTTCTTTTATGGATCCGCTTGTAATTGCAGGTCTTACACGTCCTTCAATTTTCTTTATGACGCGGGCTGATGTCTTTACTAAGATAACTAAACCTCTTTTTTGGGGCGCACAAATGCTCCCTATCTATCGTCAATTGGACGGAGTTGATGGGGCAAAAAAGAATGAAGTAATTTTCAACCAATGTGCAAAACTCCTTAAAAATGGACGGAATTTATTAATCTTTAGTGAGGGTTTTACTGATGATGTATTTATTAGACGCTTAAAACCTATAAAAAAGGGCGCCGTAAGAATTGGTTTTCAGTCTCTCGAAAAAATAAACTGGAAGAAAAAAATATACATCCAAGCCATTGGTTGCAATTATTCCGACCCAAAGTTAATGCGCAGCGATTTGCTGATTTCATATGCTGATAAAATTTGTATGAATGATTACAGAGAGCAATATCTTGAAGATCCAAATAAAACAATTAACGAACTAACTAAAGAAGTTGAGTCCTTAATGCAAGAACAAATTACGCATATTAAGGATTTAGAAATTGCACCGTTTCATGAGCAAGTGATGAAAATTACTCGTAAAGGAATGAATGCAATCAATTTTGACAAAGCTATTCCACTTAAAAAACGATGGAAATACTCTCAAAGTCTAGCTATTTGGCTGAATAACAACTATAAAGACCTTGATAAACTTGATGAAATACAATCAACAACTGAAACCTACTTCAATCGTTTAGAAGAAATATCAATTTCAGAAAGTATGATTTTTTGGAAAAAAGAAAATCCCAAAGGATCAAGAAAAAGTGAACTTAGCCGATTTCTATTACTTTTACCCCTCGCTATTATTGGTGCATTGCATTGCGCTATTCCTTATTTATGGACGAAGAAATTCACAGAAAAAACAATGAAACGACCTGTCTTTTGGAGTTCTGTTAAGTTATTTTTAGGGGAATTGACCATCGCTGTTTTCAATATTATTCTTTTAGCTGTAATCTATAATTTAACAGCTATAAATGGCTGGTTTTTTGTTGCGTATTTCTTTAGTATTGGAATTACCGGACCTATCGCATATATTGCCATGACGCATTGGAAACGATACAAAGAAAAGGGAAGAATAAATCAGATGGATTTGTCTTCAATTATTGAACAACGAAAAAGTTTGGAAGCAAAATTAAAGCTTTTCTTACCCGAAGAATTTCATTAAACTTTGGCACGAAGGATAAAAATCAAGCCAATACCAACTAAAATGGACAAACAAATGTTTATCAATGCAATTGCGGTATGTCCTGTTGACAAAAGATTAAATGTTTCATTACTGAATGAAGAAAAGGTACTAAAGCCACCACAAAATCCGACAATTAGCAATGGTTGAACCCATGTAAACTCTCCATGTTTATTTGCTAAGAACAAAACTAAAATCGCTAAAATAACACACGACAGAATATTTGAAATAAAAGTTCCTATAGGGAAATTCATTGTAAAAAATGAAGCCGTTATTTTCGAAACAAGAAATCTTGCCAAACTGCCTAATCCACCACCAATAAAAATATAAAGATAAGTCATTAACTTTTTTTAAACTTTCTGGTTAAAGGTAGAAATACAATTCGATACGACAAATACGCCGAGCCAATCCCAACTAGCCCACCTACTAGAACATCACTAAGGTAGTGAACACCTAGATACAATCGGCTATAGCCAATAAGGACTACAACACTAATTAGCAGAATCGAAATTCTTCTATAGGATGATCGGAGGGCAAGGTAAGCGAATGTACAGACTGCAAAAAAATTAGCCGAATGTGACGAAATAAATCCATATTGACCTCCTTTGTAGACATTTTCAGAATCAATTTGATAAAAATGCAACCGATCAGTAAGCAAGGCATGATGAGAAGGTCTATATCTTTGAAAAACTTCTTTGAACATGTGAACAGAGGATAAATCAGCTATTGCAACAGCTAAAATAACACCTAGCACAAAAAATATAGATTGATTTAATCCATTTTTCCGGATAAACAGAACCAATAGCAGGAGATAAAATGGTATCCAAGTTAATTTCGCAGAAACAATCCACATAAATTCATCCCAGAAGGGTGAATTCCAATTATTCACCGCTAAAACAATAGATCTATCGATTGATTCTAAATAATCAATCATCATTCAATGTGTTCCAAACAAGATCATTTAACTCTGTGATTCCCTGTTGGGCAACAGACGAAATGAAAATTGTTTCTATTCCCTTGGGAAGATCTAACTTTATTTCTTCCGTCAACTCTTCATCCAGCATATCGGATTTCGAAATTGCCAATATTTTATCTTTGTGCAACAATTCTGGATTGTACAATTTCAATTCATTCAATAAAATTGCATATTCTTTATTGATATCATCACTGTCAGCTGGAATCATAAATAACAACAATGAATTACGCTCTATATGTCTTAAAAAACGTAATCCAAGTCCTTTACCTTTGTGAGCATCTTCAATAATACCTGGTATATCTGCCATTATATAAGAACGTCCACCTCTATATTTCACGATACCTAAATTCGGTTTAATTGTCGTAAAGGGATAATTGCCGATTTCCGGTTTTGCAGCGGAGACAACAGATAGCAGGGTACTTTTCCCTGCATTAGGGAAGCCAACCAATCCAACATCTGCTAATACTTTTAGCTCAAGAATTTTCCAGCCTTCAGCTCCGTCTTCTCCAGGTTGCGCAAATCGAGGTGTCTGATTAGTTGAAGATTTAAAGTGGTCATTTCCTTGACCTCCTCGACCACCTTTTTGAATCACCATTTCTTGTCCTTCGTCTGTAATTTCAAAAAGAAATTCATGTGTTTCTGGATCACGAACGATGGTACCAAGAGGCACGTCAATATATTCATCTTTACCTTCTGCGCCAGTTTTCAAAGCACTAGAGCCATGCAAACCATGCCCTGCTTTAATATGCTTCTTAAACTTCAAGTGGAGTAAAGTCCAAAGTTGCTTATTTCCACGTAAAATCACATGTCCTCCACGACCTCCATCTCCTCCATCTGGTCCACCTTTTGGGATGTATTTTTCTCGTCTGAAATGAGCAGAACCTCCTCCTCCTTTTCCAGAGGCACAATGAATTTTTACGTAATCAACGAAGTTATTTGAGGCCATAATGAATCAATTTTGAAAAATCAAATTACAAAGAGTCAATTGCATCGAACAACCTTTGAGTAATTGCCTCGATCGTACCTTGTCCATCAATTTTCATCCATTTATCTTGACCAGAATAATAATCCTTTACAGGAGCTGTTTCTTGTCTGTAAACATTGATGCGATTCTGAATAACCGCTGGATCTGCGTCATCAACTCTCCCACTATCTTTAGCGCGTAATTCTAATCTTGATTTCAGCTCCTCTTCGTCAACGTCTAATGAAATCATTTGAGTAATTGAAGTGCCAATTTCTAAAAGGAAATCATCTAACGCGACAGCTTGTTTGTTTGTCCGAGGAAAACCATCAAAAATAAACCCTTTTGGGTTTTCAACTTTTTGTGCTTCAGATTTCAAAAGATTTATAGTTACCTCATCCGGAACCAATTGCCCTTTATCAATAAACCCTTTTGCAAGAACCCCTAATTTTGTTTTGCCTTTAATGTTCGCACGAAAAATATCACCAGTTGAAAGATGAATTAAACCATACTTTTCAATTAACTGATTCGATTGAGTTCCTTTTCCAGCACCAGGAGGTCCAAATAAAACAATATTCAACATCTTTATTCTTATTTATTTTTTAATTTGATAAATCGCATCTAAATTTCTTCCTTTCTCATCGTAATCTAAGCCATATCCTACTACAAAGGCATTTGATATTGAAAAACCTACATAATCTGGCTTTGTCTTGCCTTTAAATGCTTTTGGCTTATAAAGCAATGAACATACCTTCACTGACTTTGGTTGCTCCATTTCAAGCAAAGAAATGATTTTATCAATTGTAATTCCAGAATCAATAATATCTTCTAAAATCACAACATGCTTATTTTTTAGATCATTTTTCAATCCGATAAGTTCGTCTACACGACCAGAGGATTCAGTGCCTTGATAAGAACTCATTTTAATAAATGATATTTCAGAAGCTAAGTTAATCGTTTTCATTAAGTCAGAAGCAAACATAAATGAACCATTTAGTACGGCAATAAATATCACTTCTTCTCCTTTATAATCTTCGTTCAGCAAACTCCCCAGAGCATTGACTTCTTTGGCCAATTCTTCTTTGGTGATAAACACTTCAAATGTTTTGTCTAAAACTTGAATCATTCTTTGTTCATTTATTGAATATCAAAAGTAATATTTTATCTAACAAAAACCCTTATAAATTTAAGGAAACCAACCTTCCAATCCGTCTAAATTAAATATTATTTTCAACGGTTGATAAAATTGGCCGTTGTGACTTTAATTCCAAGAGAATCAATAAAGTTGTTTCAAATTAATCTATCTTTTTACTAAATCGAATTATCTTTACCCCATGGAAAAGAATATTTTTGGAAAAGAATATCGTTTAGGAATACTCGGCGGCGGCCAACTTGGTCGAATGTTCATTCAAGAGGCAATAAATTATAACATTGACGTCCACATCATGGAAAATGATGAAAATGCACCAAGTGCTAACTTAGCAACAACATTTACAAAAGGAGAAATTACAAATTACGAAGACGTCCTAGCCTTTGGTAAGAATTTAAATGTCCTGACAGTTGAAATTGAAAATGTTAATATAGAAGCGCTTTATGAATTAGAAAGAATAGGTGTAAAAGTCTATCCTCAGGCACGTGTTCTTGAAATAATTAAGGACAAAGGGGTTCAAAAAGAATTCTACAAGAATAATCAAATTCCGAGCTCTGATTTTTTCTACTTTTCTAAAGATGAAGAAATTTCATTGCCATGTGTACAAAAAATAAGAACTGGCGGTTACGATGGACAGGGTGTTAAAATAATCAGATCTAAATCAGATCTAAAGAATCTTTTTTCTGAACCATCAATTATAGAAGAATTAATACCATTTGAGAAAGAACTTTCTGTTATTGTCGCTCGAAATGAATCTGGTCAAACTGCGGTTTATCAAACGGTAGAGTGCCAATTCAATGAAGCCAACTTGGTTGAATTTCTATTCTCCCCTGCTGAGATAGCTCCAGAAATTGAAAAGCAGGCTACCGATCTCGCTCTCGATGTTATTAATAAACTCGAAATGATCGGAATATTAGCTGTAGAACTTTTTCTAACTGCTGACGGGAAACTATATGTTAATGAAGTCGCTCCAAGACCACATAACAGCGGTCATCAAACGATTGAATGCAACATTTCGTCTCAATTTGAACAACATCTAAGAGCTATTCTCGACCTTCCTTTAGGTTCTACAGATATCATTCAGAATGGTGTTATGATTAACCTACTGGGTGAAACAGATTACAGCGGAAATGCAATTTACCAAGGATTGGAAGATATAATTTCCATACCTGGAGTTCATGTTCATTTGTATGGGAAGTTAACAACAAAACCAAATCGAAAAATGGGACATGTCACTGTCACAAATTCTTCAATGTCAGAAGCTAAGAGAGTTGCTAAAATTGTCAAAAGTAAATTGAAAATAATCGCTTAGAAAATTCTGCTCAAACTTCTTGTACTTAATCCCCCAAGATTTCAGTAAATTGAATCAAAAATATTCTTTCCGAAAGTTGTTGGAGTTGTTTAAGGAGAACATCAATTTACCAATGGGCGAACAAGAAAGAATTATCTCTGAATCATTCGATCGATGGATTGGGGATGGAGATCAAACAGATGATGTTACGGTAGTCTCTATAATTCGTAAAGTGACCAAATAAAAAAGGGACACAACTAAGTTGCACCCCTTTCATTATTTCGTTTGTGGCTATCTGCTTATTTTGCCCACTTTTCGATGTTTTCTTTAATATAATTTGCCCAACCCATAGATTCAGCTTTCACAGCCATTTCATGCGCCTCTTCAGCAACTTTGATTGCTTCTTTGTTGTTTCCACTATCGTGCAAAATTGTAGCTTTCAAATAAAGACTCTTGTGTGACTTTGCAATTGCCATAGATTTCTCTAAATACATTGTCGTCATTTTTTCATCTTTCTTAGTGTTGTGAAAGTAAGAAGCGGCATTGTAATACACCTTATCTAAATCTTCTCCTTTTTTGATTGCTGCAGAAATACTCTCCTCAATTTGAGTATCAGTATCCACCGTAAATGGAACATCAACTCTTAATTTATCCCATTTGATTGATAAAACAGCTGAAGAATTCTCTAGGTTATTCAATTCAATAATCAAAGACTCATTAAAAGAATTTTTCTGGGCATCAACTTTAATTGTCATAACGTTTTTTGATTCATCGTATGCACCTGCTCCCCATTGTTCAGTATCTGAATTTAGAACAACTTTCCAATTTCCATCTTTCGCTGGGAAAGCAAACAATGCATATGTCCCTGGAGCAACTTTTGTCTTGCCAAATGTCAATTCATTTGATGTCGTAAATTTTGTGCACGCATTCGCTCCTACTCTCCAAATTTCGCCGAACGTAAGTAAACCTCCAAAAATATCTCTATCGTTCACTCCTGGCCGAGAATAATCCAATGAGATAGTGGTTAATCCAACAGTTTGTTCAACTTTACTTGATGGACTTGGTTGTGGAAATTCTTGAGCAACTAATGTTCCTCCAAATAATCCTGCGATTAGTAATAATGTAACTTTTTTCATGATTCTATTTGTTTTTATTTATTTGAATTTACTTTTTGTTTAAATACTGTACTTTGAAGGAAAACTCCTGATAATATTACGATAAAGCTACCAATAATATTATACCACAAGAAACCGAGCTCTACTATTTTAACTACGGTTAGAAAATGTAAAGTAAGTACCAAGACCTGACCTATGATAGCTCCAATAAATGCGGCCTTTCCTCTTACAAATTTAAAAAAGAATGCGAGAAGGAAAACACCTAAGATTGTACCGTAAAACAATGACCCTAGAATATTTACAAGTTGTATCAAATTTTCAAAGAGCCCTGCAATTAATGCAATGCCAATTGCTAAAACACCCCAAGCGGCTGTCAATAATTTACTCACCCTTAGATCTTTCTTTTCATCATCACTTTTTGACACGAATTTCTTGTAAAAATCTATAGTTGTGGTTGACGCTAAAGCATTTAATTCTCCTGCAGTAGACGACATAGCGGCAGAAAATATCACTGCTAAAAGCAATCCGATTAAACCGGCTGGAAGAAAATTCAAAACAAATGTCAAGAAAATGTAATCACTGTCTTTGGATTGATAGCCATCGTCTTTGGATTCTATGACCTCTTTATAATTAGCTCTTAATGAATCTTGCTGAAATTGTAAAGTTTGAACTCTCTCAACTCCCGATTCGTTTTGTTCAGTCCAGCTGGAAAGTAATGCTTCTTTTTCCGTAAATACAGCATTGTATTGCTTCTCAATATCAATTAATTCGGTATCGCTTTGTAATTCAATATTCGTTGTCGACTGATTAAAGATAATAGGAGGTTTATTAAATTGAAACGAAACATAAACCATTATTCCAACTAATAGAATGAAGAATTGCATTGGTATTTTCATTATACCATTAAACATTAATCCCATTCTAGATTCTTTCAGCGTTTTACCTCCAAGATAACGTTGAACTTGTGACTGATCCGTTCCAAAATAGGATAAAAACAAGAATAAACCTCCTGTTAATCCAGACCAAAGCGTATATCTATTACCTGGATCGATATCAAGGTTGATAATCTCCATTTTACCTAAATTTCCTGCAATATCAATCCCTTCAGAAAAACCAATTTGTTCAGGGAAACTTTGAATCACATAGTAAAACGCTAAAAACATCCCTCCCATAATAATCCCCATTTGCCACTTTTGGGTCAAGGACACGGCTCGACTTCCGCCTGAAACGGTATAAAAGATAACGAGTCCACCAATTCCCACACAAGTCAAATGAAGATTCCAATCGAGAAGACTTGACAAAATTATTGCTGGAGCATAAATGGTTATACCCGCAGCCAGCCCTCGGGAAATTAGAAACAGTAACGCTGTAAATGACCGAACCTTAACATCAAACCGTTGTTCAAGGTATTCATACGCTGTATAAACCTTAAGTCTATAATATATAGGTAGAAAAAACACCGAAATTAAAATCATCGCCAAAGGCAGACCAAAATAAAATTGAATGAACCCCATTCCACTCTCATATGCTTGACCTGGTGTTGATAGAAAAGTAATTGCACTCGCTTGTGTCGCCATAATTGACAACCCGATAGTTGACCAATTCTCCGAATTATTACCTTTTAAGAATCCTTCAAGATTATTGTTCTTCCTCGTTCTCCATGAGCCATAAGCAACTATGGAAATCAGTGTAAACAGTAATACAACCCAATCAATCCATCCCATTTTAATACGAATTAGTAATTAAAATGTATATGAAAATTTGAACACCTAAAAAAAGCATTAAGCCCCAATACCATGCTTTCCAATTTGTTTTATCTTTTACCTCTTCGCTCATTTTTGGTAGCTTAAAATATTAGCTAGTAATCGGTAAGCTCCCTCTACTCCTTTTGGCAGTTCTCTGAAGAAAGAAATTCCTGTATAAACAAACTGCCCTTTACCATAATTGGCAACAATCAGAGCACCATTTACCGGGTCCTCATATTGATCATGCCACGAGAATAGTGCCGAGTAACTTTCATCCCAAGTACCTGCAAAATAAAGTCCTCGTTCTTGCACCCAACCATCAAAATCCTTTTTTATCAATTTGTTTGGCGTTGTCATAATCGGATGTTCCGCCATTAAAAACGTTACCTCAGCATCTTCCTCTGTTACTCGATTTCGAGAAAGTTTAAAAGGTACAGGTCCAAATTCAAGCTCTCTTAATGAGCGAGAAGCTGTATTGTATTGCATCACTAAGTTCCCTCCATTCTCAACATATTTATATAGCTTTTCATGATAATTTGTCAATTCCGGATGAACGTTGTATATCCTTATTCCCAGTACCACTGAAGAATAAGATGACAAATCAAGTAACGCTAAATTCGATACTTCAAAGACCTCTACTTCAAATCCCAATTGCTCTATTGCTTGAGGAACAACATCATCCACGCCTTTAATATATGCCACCTTGGATGGGTCTATCAAAACATTCAAGTTAACACATTCTACTTTCGCTTCTCTAAAAATTGACTGAGTAGCAATATGGTCATAAGTGATGTCCGTATAAGAATGAATTTTATTCCCATTCTTATCGGTTAAGATTAACGTTCCTTTTCGACTTTCATCAGTCGCTATCAAATCAAATTCTAGCCAAACTTCATCATGCTTGTCCTCTAAGGTAAATTCAATCTTATTTGAACTCAACTTCCATCCTTTTGGAGCTACAACATTAACAAATTCTTGTATCTCATCCTCATAACCATGAATTTTCATCCTGATTTTTTTACTCTCTTTTCCTTTTAAAATAACTGATTCCTGATCAAAATTAACGGTATAAAGAGGTGCACTAATTAATTTTCTTCTTCGCTCACCATAAGATGGATCTCTCCATTTGTATGTGACTGGTATAGCAATTTCCATTTCAAGTCCATCTACCAATATCCAAATTTTACCAACTGCACTTGGATCTTCTTCGGGCTTGCCTAAATCACTCCTATTAGTCACTTCAAAAATATTTTCAAAGGAATTTTTTAACCAATATGGTCCTGAAATTGGTTCTTGAAATTGGAATTTGATCTTTTTCTGAAAACGTTCATTCTCATTTAACAAATCATCGGTCTTTTGCTTTTTGTTGCCTGAAAGTTCATATCCAACTAGTTTCACAAGGCAGGCTGATCGATTAATTAGATTCATTGATACTTCAACTTCTGTTCCTCCAACATAAGCATAGTCATTTGATACGACTTCAACATGTAAGCCAAGACAATCGACTATAATCGAATTACACAAAGCCAATTTTTCAGTTTTAAATGAAGAATCTTTTAGTCCTAGTATACCTTCTCTTAACTTAAAAAGCGATGGGATATTCTTTTCACTTTCTATGAAATTAAAATTCTTTAGTAAATTTTGGAACTCGGTTTCAAAATTTGTGTTAATTAAATTTGTCCATGAGTCCTTGTTGTTTTCAAAAAAAGATTTTTTTAACCGAGCTCCTTCAATGTGTTCAAAATATTCTATTCGAGATCCCCGCTCAATAATACCTCCAAATCCTTGGCATTTATGTTGACTTCTTGCAAGCGTTCCAATTTCATTGTATGATTTTCCTAAAAGCGAATTGTATCCGCCAATATCTTGAATAAGATACTTATCACTATTTTTTGCTTTTTCTTCAATATCCTCTCCCCACCAAACTGACGTATTCCAATAGATAGATGTCGTTTTCCACACGCCAAATTCGGCCACTTGCTCTGGTAAATAGTTGGGGTCATTTGCTTTTTCAAACGCCTCAATTGCGAGAATTGCTGAAGCAGTATGATGTCCATGACCCGCTCTCGAATCTGGTGGAAATCTTGTAATAATTACGTCTGGTCGGAATTTTCTAATCGCCAGAACAACATCTGACATTAGCTCTTCTTTTCCCCACTTCAAAAAAGATTCTTCTGCTGAACGAGAATAACCAAAATCGACAGCACGCGTGAAGTATTGGCGAGCTCCATCAAATGAACGAGCAGCAAGTAACTCTTGTGTTCTCAATACTCCAAGATTCTCACTTAATTCATCACCAATTAAATTCTGCCCACCATCACCTCTTGTTAAAGAAAGATACGCTGTTTCTGCGCGTTCTCCTAGAGAAAAATAAGCTAATGCTCTTGTGTTTTCATCGTCAGGATGAGCAGCAACATAAAGCACTCTCTTCAAAGAGTATAATTTCTGTAAATTGACGTATATCTCGTCAACAGGTTCGTTGGCAAAAGTTGAAAGCGAGAAGAAAATAAAGAAGAAGAGGATAATGTTTTTCATAGTAAAAAATAAGAGAGGTTCGAAGGTAAGAACAAAATAAGGGAATTACGATAAATTTAGGGGACTGGTAAATATAGAGGATAAAAGGCGTTGGATTTACTTGACGTAATCTTGTTTCTTCACAAGCATATAGCGATCACTATCCACTTTCAAGTAGCCTTGATCATAACAGAAAAAATACTGCGAACCCGTTTTGGTTGTATAGATATTCGTGTAATAATGAAAATTAAACCCTTCTTCAGCAAGAGAGATACCTTCTACAGTAATTTTTCCTTTCGGGTTCAAGGTTTCTAAAATTCGTCTATTCTTCCGTAAAATGTTATTAATTCGACGCACATATTTTGTTGCATCCTCATTCTGTCTATTGTTAAAAGTATTTCGACAGTAATCTGAACAGAACTTTTGGTCTTTTCGACCGGAAAGTTTCATTGAACATTCTTGACACTCTCTTGTCTTCATAATCCCTGTGTTTTATCTAACAATGTTAACATTAATTAACAGCACAATCAAGGGTAGAGAGACATATCTTTTCATTTTTGTATGTTCGATTTATATATTATGGAAGAAAACATGAATCCCGCTGAGGCGCTAAGAATTGTTAGCGAAAAAATAAAATTAGAAAAACCTACAATCCAATTGCTTCGGAATGAAATTGGCAAGGTTATCATTGGTCAAAAATACATGATTGATCGATTATTGATTGCATTATTCGCAGATGGACACGTTCTTTTGGAAGGAGTGCCAGGGCTGGCTAAAACACTCGCCATTAAAACTCTTGCTGATGCGATTAATGTAGATTTTAGTCGGATACAATTCACACCCGATTTGCTTCCTGCCGATGTTACAGGGACATTGATTTACAGTCAGAAATCCGAAAGTTTTACAGTTAAAAAAGGACCAATATTTTCAAATTTTGTTTTGGCTGATGAGATTAACAGGGCTCCTGCGAAAGTACAAAGTGCACTTCTTGAGGCCATGCAAGAAAGACAAATTACAATTGGAGATGAAACATTTAAGCTTCCTACACCTTTCTTGGTTCTTGCTACTCAAAACCCTATCGAACAAGAAGGAACATACCCTTTGCCTGAAGCACAGGTTGATCGTTTTATGCTAAAAGTCTTTTTAGACTATCCAACAAAGGAGGAAGAACGTGAAATAATTAGAGCTAATGTTCGAACACAAGGTTTAGGTAAAGCCAATAACATTTTAACAATTGCTGATATTGAAAAATGTCGCTCTCTAGTAAAACAGGTTTATTTGGATGAAAAAATAGAGCAGTACATTGTTGATATTGTTTATGCAACAAGAGAGCCAGAAAAATATGGCCTTGGTTTTTTAGATCCAATGATAAGTATTGGATGCTCTCCTCGAGCAAGTATAAACCTTGCATTAGCGGCAAAAGCATATGCTTTTCTACAAGGACGAGGATTCGTTATTCCTGAAGACATTCGTGAAGTTGCGCCTGATGTTATGCGTCACAGAATGGGTTTAACATATGAAGCCGAAGCAGAGAATTTAACCGCATCAGATATCGTCTCTAAAATTGTAGCAAAAATAGAAGTACCATAATATACGATGGATACAAAAGAGCTTCTTAAAAAAATTCGCCTTTTGGAAATTAAAACAAAGGGACTTACCAGGCATATATTTTCTGGTGAGTATCACTCTGCTTTTAAAGGTCGAGGGATGACATTTAGTGAAGTTCGTGACTACCATTTTGGAGATGAAGTAAGGACGATAGATTGGAATGTAACCGCGCGTTTTAATGAACCCTATGTTAAAGTTTTTGATGAAGAACGGGAACTTACTTTAATGTTGATTATCGATGTCTCTGGATCTGAGGATTTTGGTTCAGAGAACAAAACAAAGAAAGACCTCGCTTTAGAAATAGCCGCAGTTCTTTCATTTTCAGCAATCAGTAATAACGACAAAGTTGGAGCAATTTTCGTTTCAGATAAAGTTGAAAAATATATTGCACCAGGAAAAGGAAAAAAACATTCTTTGATCATACTTCGGGAGTTAATCGAACTTATTCCTGAAAATACAGGCACCGATTTAAATGCAGCACTCAAATTTTTTAGAAATACACAGAAAAAAAGAAGTATCGCCTTTGTAATTAGTGATTTTATTGACGATAATGACTTTATGGAAGGAATGAAAGTGTCCAGGAAAAAACATGACATGGTAGCCTTACGACTTTTTGATGAAGCAGAGGGTCAACTCCCTAAAATTGGTGTTGTACAATTGTTTAATGCCGAAACAGGGGCGACGACTTGGGTAAATACAAATAGTCAGAAAGCACGTAATATTCATGCACAAAATTTCAAACAGTTTGAAAATCATCTAGACGCTGAGTTTACGAAAGCTGGAATTAGCTACACCTCTATTTCCACAGAAGAAAACTTTATTAAGCCACTTGTGAAACTTTTTCAGAATCGATGATGAAAACGTTCATATATTTAATTGTCTTTTTCTTTAGCATATCGCTAAAAGCACAGAAGTTAGAAGCATCTATTTCTCAAGATAAAATAAGTATTGGTCAACCAATTATTCTAAGCTATAAAGTACAATTAAAAAAGATCGACACACTGTCTTTTAATTCTCAAGACAATGCAATTCAAGCCCGTTCAATTACAGAAAGTGGGGCCCTTTCATCTGAAGGAATCGAATTCGAAATCGTACAACATTTTATCGATACTTTTTTATTTGACGGAGCTAATAAAGAATGGACTGGAACTTATACCGTTACAGCATGGGACAGCGGCTTTTTTATTATTCCTGGGCCTGGAATAGTTATCAATGATTCAACCTATCATTTTCAGGACTTAACAATTAGCTGTAATCTTCTAGATGCCATTGATGGTCTGGATATTTATGACATTAAAGAAAATTATGCTGATGTCCCTGATAAACCATTTTCGTTCTCGGACTTCATTTCCAATCATTGGTGGTGGATGCTCATTATTTTGTTTGCAATTATTGGTATACTATCCTACTTGAAACGAAAAAATATGGCGGACGGAATTGAAGAAGTACGTTCAATTTCATTAAAAGAACGAACACTAATAGCCATTAGCGCATTGGAAAAGGAAAAATTATGGGAAAAAGATCAATTGAAGGAGCATTTCATTGAATTATCTTACATTATACGTTCCTATTTGACCAGTCGCTATACTATTTCTTTGCTTGAAAAGACAACTTATGAGGCTAAATTACTCTTGACTCAGAAAGGACTTAATGACGAAACCGTCGACATAATCATTCGAATACTTTCTCAATCTGACATGGTGAAGTTTGCTAAATCCAAGCCCGATGTAATTGCAATTATGAGAAAATCAACACTCGCAAAGCAAATAGTTGCCGAAACCAGCCCATTAGAATTTGACAATGCTTAATAATTGGAACATCCGTTTTTGGGAATATGATTATTTCGCACCGAATTGGCTTTGGCTATTGATAGCTATCCCTGTCGTGTTATTTATTATTTATTCCGTTGAACAAAAGCGTAATGGTGACATCAAATATTCGCGATCAATCCATGAGCAAAAATCGATAGGTTCGACAGGAATCAAGCGCTTCAGAGAAGTCATGCTTTTACTCTACGGAATAATTGCTGTATTATTAATTCTTGCAATTGCAAAGCCCTACCACTGGAATCAGGACGATGGTTTTGACAATGATTTTAAAGATGGAATCGACATAATTTTGGCAATGGATGTCTCAATGTCTATGATGGCAAGAGATTTTGACCCGAATCGCTTAGAAGCATCTAAAAAAGTTGCTAAAGAATTTGTAAATGGTAGAAATGGTGACAGAATTGGCTTAGTCGTATACGCTGGAGAAGCATATACTTCCTGTCCTGCAACATTAGATTACAACATATTAAAAGAACAAATTGATAATATTAATGGTGATCGCATAGAAGGAGGAACGGCAATTGGCACAGGATTAGGAACAGCTGTTACTCGTTTACGAAATGACAGTATTACTTCAAAGGTGATTATCTTACTTACCGATGGAAGCAATAATTCTGGTGATATTTCGCCACTTGATGCGGCTGAATTAGCAAAAGCAAAAAACATTCGGGTGTATACAATTGGGGTAGGAAGAAATGGTATTGCCCCATCTCCTGTAATTACTCCTTTTGGTGTTCAATTCCAAAATCAAGTAGTTGAAATTGACGAGGTAACTTTAATGAAAATTGCGTCAATAACAGATGGAGAATACTTCAGAGCAACTGACACTGAAAGTCTACAGTCCATCTATAAAGAAATTGAAAAGTTAGAGAAACGAAAAATGGATTTTCAGCATTTCAAATCAGAACCTCCTAGTAATCCTCAGGGATTTTTGAATTGGGCATTTGTTTTGTCAATTCTAACATGGGGAGTAAATTATTTAGTTTTCAGGCACAATGATTAATCCAAAATATACTTATCGCCTTAATTGGATTATTGCTTCCATTATTATTTTGGAGATTCTCTTTTGGGGAAGCTTTTTGTTTTTTATTGGGTCTTTTGGGAATTCTTTAAAAAGCGCCGATAGTGTTATATACAAATACCCACAAGCATTCAGTTTGCTATATGCATTGATTCCAATAATTGCTATTTACCTGTTCAGTTTATGGCGGAATAATCAACAAACATCAAAATCTAATTTGCGTGTATTAAGTTCGCTTTTCCACCCTGTTTCTACCTTAAGTAGTTTTCTGAAGTATTTCTTTTTTAGAAACGCATTTATTTTCTTAGTCCTCTCATTAGCACAGCCTATTTATGGCAAAAAGAAAGTGTCTGGAACAACGGAATCATTAGAGCTAGTCGTTAGTTTAGATATTTCTAACTCCATGAATACGCGTGATATTTCAAGTGAATTATCACGACTAGAAATTTCAAAACGGGCATTAATACAATTAATCAATAATTTACACGGTGAAAAAATTGGAATTACGCTATTTGCAAATAGTGCGTTCGTTCAATTGCCATTAACCCTTGATTACACAGCTGCAAAGCTATTCATTCAAGACATTGAGTCGGGCATGATTACAAGTCAAGGAACAAATATAACTGAGGCGCTTGAGGTTTCTCTGAATATGTTTTCGGAAGAAAAAACAACCAAGGGAATTATTCTGGTTACAGATGGTGAAAATCATGAAACAAACCCAAACGAAGTTTTAAAAGCTATACGCCAAAAGAAAATTCAATTAAGTGTACTTGGTATTGGCACAAAAAAAGGTGGCTTAATACCCAAAAATGCATATCGTCCAGAATTAGGGTACAAAACAAATGCGGTTGGAAAAACGGTGATTTCAAAGCTTAACCCCAAGTTTATAAAGAGTATTGCACGAAAAGGCGGTGGCTATGCAAATGTCAGTTCAAGTGAATTTCCAAATCTTTCAGGTTTATTAACACAAATAAATAGAATGAAACGGACGAAAATTAATAATTTAGAATTTGATGTCAAGGAAGAACGCTATCAGATTCCATTATTTTTGTCAATTGTGTTTTGGTTGGCATACATATTATGGTCCAAACAATACATACGTTTGATTGATAAACTAGCAAAAAAGTAGTGAAATATATTATTTACATCTTATTTCTGTTATTCTTCAATTCTGTTGAGGCACAAAATTGGCGTGACTCACTTGTAGCTGCTCGAACGGCCTATAGTAATGAAGATTTTGCAGAGGCTTTAAAGTATTATGAATCTGCTCAAAAAAATGCTCCTGATGAGTTAGATTTTTCAGATGAAATCGCTCAGTCTGCATATAAGGCAAGAGAGTTTGAGAAAGCGGAGAAGGTATATCAACAAGGTGGAAACAATAAAAAAACTTCTATCGAAAGATCGGAAAATTATCACAACATTGGCAACGCTAAAATGAAGAGAAAAGATTATAAAGGTGCTGTTGAATCCTACAAAGAATCTTTACGTCAGAATCCAAATGACGACCAAACTCGTTATAATTTATCTGAGGCAATACGTCAATTGAAAAACAAGCAAAAGCAAGAAAATAAAAACAAAGATTCTGATCCGAATAAAAAACAAGATGATCAGAAAGATAAACAAAAGGATAAAAAAAATCAAGGAAATGAAAACGATAAAGACGCTCAAAAAAAGGAGCAGTCTGGCGACAACAAAAGTAAACTACCAAACAAAACGGTGGATCGAATGTTGGATAAACTAATGAAGCAGGAAGCAGCTACTAAGCGAAAAGCAAGTGGTTCTCAAGGTGGACAGTCTTCTGCTAAATCTGGAAAAGACTGGTAATGGCAAAGGGCAACTATTTTCTTCTCCTCGTTCTATTTATCTCGGGATTCATCCAGGCACAAGACCCTGAAGTTGTTCTTACGATTAGTCCAACCTCTGCCGATGTTGGCGAAATCATTAAAATTACCGTAAAATCTAACGTACAAGGAAAAGTCGAAATCGATAACTTACCA
>CAJQQA010000249.1 GCA_905480355.1 uncultured Flavobacteriales bacterium
GGAATCAATGCGCGAAAATGTTGATACTTTACTTGTAATCAATAACGAAAGATTAAGAGAAATTTCTGGCAACCTTTCTATCGGTGAAGCATTTGCACAGGCAGACGAAGTACTTGCAACTGCAGCTAAAGGAATTGCAGAGGTAATTGCTGTCACAGGTGCAATAAATGTCGATTTTAATGATGTGAGTACTGTAATGAAAGACAGTGGTGTTGCAATTATGGGTAGCGCAGAAGCCGAAGGAGATAATAGAGCATTGAAAGCTGTTCAAAAAGCATTAGAATCACCATTATTGAATGATAACGATATAAGAGGAGCAGAATATGTCTTGTTAAATATTACTTATGGTGACATCGAAGTATTAATGGATGAAATTACAGAAATCACCGACTTTATTCAAGATGCGGCAGGATCAACTGCTGATGTTATTTTCGGGCACGGGAAAGATGATTCTTTGGGTGATAAAATTAATGTAACTTTAATTGCAACAGGTTTTGATTCTTCTCCTATTACAGGCTTTGAAAAAGCTCCAGAGAAACAAGTTACGACCCTTAAAGAAGAAGTGAAAAATGAAATACGAAGCCCTTTAGAGTCACCAACACAACAAGCTATTTGGGCAGATGCAAAAGAAGTTCAAGAGCCACAAGACGCCCCTTTCTTAAAAACAACGGAGGAAACTGCAGCTTTAGAAGAAACGGAAGAAGAAGCTGGGAAAGAATTTAGCTGGGATAATGTTGCTTCTTCGCAAGAATCTTCTGAAACCAATGAAAAAGAAGACGATAATGAAGAGATAATTACACGTCTTGTTTTAGATGAAGAGCAAGAAGCGACTATTGATGCAAAATCGGCTCCAATTCGATCATCATTGTCTCCAGAGGAGATGCAACAGAAAACAGCTGATCGTTTAGCGAGAATTCAAGAATATACACAGCGTTTGAAAAAAACAGATGGGATCCAAGAATTTGAAAAAGAACCAGCATATAAACGTAGAAATATAGAATTGGACGAATCGAAACCAAGTAATGAATCCAATATAGGTCGTTTTAGCGTATCTAATGATGAAAATGGTTCTTCTTTGAATGGTAATAATACATTTTTACACGACAACGTAGACTAATGGGATTACTTGAACAAGTTAGCACGGACATCAAAAAAGCGATGTTAGCGCGTGAAAAAGATAAATTAGCAGCATTACGCGACATCAAAGCAAAATTATTATTAGAATCAACTTCCGGAAATGGCGAAGTTACTGAAGCGGCAGCAATGAAAATTGTAATGAAGCTTCACAAACAAAGGATAGAGACTTATGATTTATACATCAAGGAAGGAAGAGAAGATCTTGCTGCAGATGAAAAATCACAAGCGGAGGTAATTAGCGCTTATATGCCTGAATTGATGTCAGAAGACGACATTAAAGTAGAAGTAGATAATGCAATTGCTTCAATAGGCGCAAGTGGACCTCAGGATATGGGGAAAGTTATGGGTATTTTATCTGGTAAATTAGCGGGTAAAGCTGATGGTAAGGTCATCGCAACATTGGTGAAGACAGCATTGCTGAGTTAGAAAATAATTGATTAAATAAATGGTCCTCGCTGTTAGAACAGTGGGGATTTTTTTGTTTTAACTACCTGTTCTTAAAAAAACTAATCAAACTTAATTGCCTTTACAGGACTAATTCGTGTAATAACTATGCTTGGGATAATCAATGCCAATACACAGACAAAAAGTGTTGCTATATTGAGTATCAGCCAATGCATGAAGGTTAATTCAATCGGCACCTCGGACAAATAATATACTTCTGGATTCAAAGTGAATATTCCAAAATAGCTTTGTATAAAGCAAATCCCAAGGCCAACAATATTACCGTAAAGCATACCTCTACTGATTAAAAAAGTGGCTTGATAAAGGAAGATCTTACGAATACTCCAATTTGTTGCGCCCATGGTTTTCATCATGCCAATAAAATTAGAGCGAATTAAAATTAATACAAGTAATGCAGAACCCATGTTGATGATGCCTATCAAAATCATAAGGGTTAAAATAATTACGACATTGATGTCCAAAAAGTCTAACCAAATAAAAATCTCACGTTCATTATCTTTAATGCTCGTCGTCATGAGAAGTTCATCAAATTTGTTTGGAATAAAGTCTATTTTTTTCTTGATTCGTTTATAGACAGCATCTAAATTCTCAACATTTTTAAGCATAATTTCAAATCCACCAACATAGTTTTGAGAGCTTCCTTTGCCATCCATTTTCTCGAAAGTAATTGTTTTGGAACTTGGGGAGATAAGAAATTCATTCCCATTATAGTTAGCCAATGTAGATCCTGAACTTGTTGTGACTGAGAATTTAGAACCATCATCATTTAGATACGTTCTTTCTATTTCATCAATATCAGTGAGCTTAAATTCACATCGACCGAATTCACTTCCTTTCACTTCTATTTTTAAGTAAGCAGTATCTGGAATATTCGCTTCTTCTTCACCGTTTAGTCCTGACAAGTCAAAATCAGCGGTAATCAATCTTACAGTTGTGTCTTTATAAGGACAGATTAAGAAACCTGAAAACTCTTGAAAGCCCTTCCCCCAATCGTATTTGTAATTTCCGTTACCTCCTGTTACATCAGCCCGAATAATTAATTGATCGTCGTATGTTGTGTCAGCTACATTGATTGATGCCTTAACACCCCAATCATTTAATTCTTGCACATGACTTAACTTACCTAAGACAATTTTTTCATCAAATTCCTCAAGTCCTGTTGAGTAAATTCCAGCAATAACAAAATTCCTTCGAACCGGTTGATTTTTTACAAAGAAAGCCTTTACCGTATCGTTTAAACTAAATTGGAGACTAGTTGCTAAAGTTTGAGAAATAATAATATGATTTGATTTTTCTTTATTCTGATAATCAGGAATGATTCCTTCAATTAGATGTTCTTTGAAAAAATCCCAATCAAAATCTTCATTAACACCTTTAATTATTGCGCCAAAGACGTTTTGATGAAACTCTGTTGTGTCTTTCCCATTCGCTAAACTATAATTCACTTCTTTATTGTCAGATTGAAATAATACAGGTTTATATCCAACGGGATAGATAGAACGTATTTCAGGATCCTTTTTCAATGAAGAAATGAATGGTTGCTCAATTCGAATAGCTTCAGATTCGTAAACCGTATTGTCGCCAGCCCCCATGATGAAAACATGTGCACCAAAACCACTAATTTCTTGGCTCACTTCTTGTTGAAAACCTGTTACAACGGCAATAGTAATTACATTAACGATTACAGCTAGAGCTATACTAATGATTGAAATACGAACAATAGGTTTAGAAACTTTCTTACCTTGCACAACACTTTTAAAGAATCTTCAGGAGTTTGAACGGGGGTGCTGTTTGCACAAGCTGAAATCAAAAAAATGAAAATACTTTTCAAGCCGAAAAGCTTTATGTATTTTAGTCGAAAATTGAATTTGGCATTTGAATATTTCATATCGA
>CAJQQA010000250.1 GCA_905480355.1 uncultured Flavobacteriales bacterium
CAAACTTTACATTAATTGGGAAAGCAATTAAGGTTGTTCGAGGCGATTATGATTCTATAGATAAACATGGTGCAGATATAGCAGAAGGAGATTCAACACCAGGTGGTGATGTTGTTGAAACTATTAAAGTTGAAGAATCTGAAGGCGAAGTGACACATTTTCAAGCGTTAACGGCTGCTTTATCAGCTACAGTTGGTTTAGGGAATATCGCAGGGGTTGCTGTTGCCGTTGCTGTTGGAGGTCCTGGCGCAACTTTCTGGATGATTCTCGCAGGATTATTAGGTATGGCGTCTAAGTTTGTGGAATGTACATTAGGTGTCAAATACAGAGAAGTTACTGAAGATGGAACCGTTCATGGCGGACCAATGTATTACCTTTCTAGAGGCCTAAAAGAAAAAGGACTTGGTGGTTTAGGTAAAGTGTTAGCTGTATTTTTTGCCATCATGTGTGTTGGTGGTTCTTTTGGAGGTGGTAATATGTTCCAAGCGAATCAGGCAGCAGCTCAAATAACTGAACGTTTTGGATTTGAAGGAGGATCAGTTGGTTTTTTCTTTGGTATTATCATGGCGATCATTGTCGGAGTTGTTATTATTGGAGGAATCAAGCGAATTGGTTCTGTAACGGAAAAAGTTGTTCCTTTTATGGCAGTAGTTTATGTAGGTGCAGCACTAATAATTATTGGAATGAACTACAGTCTTGTTCCTCAAGCTTTTGGGATGATATTTGACGGAGCATTTAATTCTGATGCTGCATTAGGAGGAGTTCTAGGTGTTTTAATTGTTGGTTTTCAAAGAGCCGCATTCTCAAATGAAGCGGGAGTTGGTTCGGCGGCAATTGCACATTCAGCAGTTAAAACTAAATACGCAGCAAGTGAGGGAGTTGTAGCTTTGTTAGAACCTTTTATAGATACTGTAATCATTTGTACAATGACAGCATTGGTGATTATCATTACAAATATAGAGGGTGGATTCTTTATCTACGGAGCTGAAGGAATTCAAGGAGTAGAATTAACAACTACTGCTTTCGAATCTGCAATCCCTGGCTTTTCTTGGGTACTTACAATTGCGGTAGTATTATTTGCAATCTCAACAATGTTATCCTGGTCATATTATGGATTGCAGGCATGGAAATATTTGTTTGGAAGAGGTAAGATGGTCGATTATGTTTATAAGATATTATTTTTACTTTTTGTTGTCATTGGTTCTTCAATTAGTCTTGGAGCGGTGATAGATTTTTCAGACGCAATGATATTTGCAATGGTCTTCCCCAACGTAATTGGATTAATAATTCTAGCACCTAAAGTTAAAGGTGAGTTGGCTCGATTCAAAACAGCAATTAAAACGGTAAAATAATTTGTGGATTTATCAAAGCGAAATAGAAGAGCACTATTTGGACTTGTTTTTATATTGTTATTCATAGCCGTATTACCCAGAGTTGTGAATGCACTTTATACTTCAGAAGTACCTCGTGTGTCTTTTACTAAGCTCAAAGAAGCACATAAAGAACTTGTCGCTATAAAGAAAGAAAAGAAAAAAAGTAAAAAGCGAAATAGTACATCTAAGTTTAAAAAGTTAACCCAAAAGCTAGATCCAAATGAATTCTTGTTGGACGATTGGATGAGAATGGGGCTTTCAAAAAAACAAGCAGACATTGTACTTAATTTTTCTGTAAGAGGATTAAAGTCCAACGACGATCTAAAAAAGATTTTTGTTTTCCCAGAGAAATTGTTTGACTTAATCAAAGATTCGCTGGTTTACCCAGTAGAAAAGGATTATCAATTAAGTAAAGACAGATCTGAAGAAAAGCCAATTTTGAAATTAGTAGTTGAAATTAATTCTGCAACGCAAGTTGATTTAGAGAAAATACCGGGGATAGGGCCTTATTTTGCAAATAAAATTATTGAGTATCGAATTAAACTTGGTGGTTTTGTGAGTAAAAATCAACTGCTTGAAATATGGAAGTTTGATACAGAGAAACTGAGTAGTATTGATAAGTATATTATTCTGGATGATTCATTTATCTCAAAAATAAATGTGAATAGTATTTCTTTTGATGATTTGAAAGACCATCCTTATTTTTCATATAAAGTTGCAAATTCAATTGTTAAAATGAGAGAAGTGAGTGGTTCGTATGAGAATGTAAATGAAATAGGGAAGTCCATGTTGATAAATGACGAGCTACTAGATAAATTAACGCCATACATTTCGATTAAATGAATATTGAAGAAAAATTAAGAGCAACAATTAGAGATGTCAAAGATTTCCCAAAAGAAGGGATCGTGTTTAAAGATATCACTCCAATAATGATGGATCCTTTGTTATCTAAAGAGCTTGTTGACGAGTTGTATTCAATGTATAAAGACGAAGAACTTGATGCAGTGGCAGGGATAGAAAGCCGAGGTTTTCTTTTTGGTTACCCTTTGGCAATGAGATTGGGTGTGCCATTTGTTCTTATTAGAAAGAAAGGGAAATTACCTTACGATAAAATAAGTCATGATTATGATTTAGAATATGGTAGCGCAACGATAGAAATGCATACAGATGCTGTTGGTCACAATCAGCGTGTATTAATTCATGATGATTTACTAGCAACAGGCGGTTCAGCTCAAGCGGCAGCTTTACTAATAGAGAAATCCGGAGCTCAAGTAGCAGGCTTTAATTTTCTAGTTTCATTAAGTTTTCTAAATGGAGAAGAGAAATTGAAAGAATTTTCTTCGAAGATTAGTAAGTTTGTGGCCTATTAAACGGCATAACAATAATTATAACGAAAGAATAAATAATAATATATGAATTTCGAACAAAACGAAAATCAAAAAATGATCGCTCAAATGGTGCGTGATTTTGCAGAGAAAGAGATAAGACCTAATTTGAATCAGTGGGATGCGGATGAGTATTTTCCAGTGGAAACGATGAAAAAAATGGGAGAGCTAGGTCTTTTAGGCATCTATATTCCTGAACAGTATGGAGGTAGCGGATTTAGTTACGATGAGTATGCAACTGCGTTAATGGAGCTAGGTAAAGTTTGTGGTGGGATAGGTTTAAGTGTTGCGGCTCACAATTCATTGTGTACGGGCCACATTTATTACCACGGTTCTGAAGAACAGAAAATGAAGTTTTTACCGAAATTATCTTCTGGAGAATTCATTGGAGCATGGGGTCTAACGGAACCTAATACAGGGTCTGATGCTATGAGAATGAAAACAACTGCGGTGAAAGATGGTGATGATTGGATTATAAATGGAGCCAAAAACTGGATCACACACGGTCTTTCTGGAGATGTTTCGGTTATTCTTGTGAGAACAGGAGAATTGTTAGACAGTAAAGGAATTACAGCTTTCATTATAGAAAAAGGAATGCCAGGTTTTTCAGCTGTAAAAATTAAAGACAAATTAGGAGTTCGTGCAAGTGAAACGGCAGAAATGATATTTGATAATGTTCGTGTGCCAGCAGAAAATGTAATTGGTGAAGTTGGTCAAGGTTTTGTTCAAGCAATGCAAATTCTTGATGGGGGCCGTATATCTATTGCGGCATTAAGCTGTGGTGTCGCTCGCGGAGCATATGAAGCTTCTGTGAAATATGCAAAGGAGAGAGAGCAGTTTGGTAAGCCTATTGCTCAATTTCAGGCAATCGCCTTTAAATTGGCAGATATGGCAACGGAAGTAGAGGCAGCAGAGCTATTGACATTTCAAGCGGCGTTTTTGAAAAACAATAAAATGCCAATGACTAAACAAGGTGCCTTCGCGAAATATTTCGCAAGTGAAGTTGCTGTGAAATGTGGAAATGAAGCTGTTCAAGTAATGGGGGGGTATGGTTACACCAAAGAATATCCGGCGGAAAAGTTTTTACGTGATGCTAAATTGATGACAATTGGCGAAGGCACTTCTGAAATTCAGAAAGTTGTTATTTCGAGAGAGATTTTGAAGTGAAACGTAGAATCAGAAAATAATTAAGCTTTATTTAGTAGAAAGTTTTGGAGGTAGTATTATTAGTGTTATATTTGCCGTCCAATAATTGAGAATAAAATTTAGAAAAATATGTTGATTATACCAGTTAAAGAAGGGGAAAACATCGAAAGAGCGATTAAAAGATATAAGAAGAAATTCGATAAAACAAAAGTGATGAGACATCTTCGTAGTAGAAAAGAATTTGTTAAGCCTTCTGTACTTAATAGACAAGCAAGAATTAAAGCAGCATATCTTCAAAGAAGAACATCTGCTGAAATGTAATTGAAACATTTCATTATAAAATACGTTAAAGGAGCTGAAAGGCTCCTTTTTTTATGCTTGATCATTTTATACAATATTTAACTACAGAGAAACGATTTTCAGAACATACCTGTCTTTCGTACAGGAAGGATCTTGACCAATTTATAGAGTTCTCTAGTATTGAAAATTATTCTGATGTGAAAGAAATCGAATCGTCTTTAATAAGAGGATGGATGGTTTCATTAATAGAAAACAATTACTCCTCAAATTCTGTAAATAGAAAAATATCATCGTTGAAATCCTTTTTTAAATGGCTCTTGAAAAATGAGAAAATTGACAGTAATCCAGCAAGACTGGTAACAGCACCAAAAAAGAGTAAGCGCCTTCCGTCTTTCGTTCAAGAGAAAGATATAGAATTGTCCAATATGTTGGAGCTGTTCACTGATGATTTCGAAGGTGTTAGAGATCAATTAATGATTGAGGTTTTCTATCAGACTGGGATCCGCTCTTCCGAATTGATTAATTTAATTGAGAGTAGTATCGGAAGTACGCAAATAAAAGTGGTAGGAAAAAGAAATAAAGAGAGAATAATTCCAATTACAAATAACCTAGTAAAGCTTATAGAGAAATACAGAGGATACAAAGAGCAAAAAGGTTTCACAAGTTCATCTTTTTTTCTTCTAAAAACGGGAAAAAAACTATATCCTAAATTTGTCTATAGAAAAATAAATAACTACCTTAGTAAGGTAACGGAATTAGAAAAAAAGAGCCCTCACGTATTACGCCATACATTTGCAACTCACATGTTGAATAGTGGAGCGGGCCTTGAGGTCTTGAAAGAACTTCTTGGACATGCAAATTTATCAGCTACTCAAGTTTACACTCACAATTCCTTTTCGCAATTAGTAAGTATTTATTCACAATCCCACCCAAGGGGTACAAAAAAATAAGCACATGGATTTTAAAGTCAATACAGTACATTTTTCTCCTGATGAAAAATTAGTCAACTATATACATAATAAGGTGAAGAAATTAGAATTGATTTATGATCAAATAATCGCAAGTGAAATTTATTTGAGAATAGATAAGAATAATTCTAATGAGAATAAAATCGCTGAGGTGAAGATTCTCATACCAGGAAATGAACTATTCGCAAAGAAGCGATGCAAGAGTTTTGAGGAGGCTGCAGATTCAGCGGTGCAAGCATTAAAAAAGCAAGTCGAAAAACACAAGAGTAAAACCGCATAAACAAGTGCTTACAAGTAGTTTAGTATGGGTGATCTAAGATTACCCATATTTTTTTTTCAAAAAAAAATAAACATACTGCTTGTTATAAAGAAATAGTTTCATAAATTTGCACTCCCTTAAGAAAACGGGGAAACTTTTTAAGTTCTTTTAAATATTGAAAAACTATTTAATGTGCCGATGTAGCTCAGCTGGCTAGAGCAGCTGATTTGTAATCAGCAGGTCGGGGGTTCGAGTCCCTCCATCGGCTCAAAGTGATGGGGAGATACTCAAGCGGCCAACGAGGGCAGACTGTAAATCTGCTGACTACGTCTTCGCAGGTTCGAATCCTGCTCTCCCCACATAGAATAGTTTTGATTTAGTATAAGCGGGAGTAGCTCAGTTGGTAGAGCGTCAGCCTTCCAAGCTGAGGGTCGCGAGTTCGAGTCTCGTCTCCCGCTCTTGATTTAAAAGAATTTGTACCGGTATAGCTCAACGTTTGAGCGCTTCGTTGGAAAAGACGAAATCGCGAGTTTAACTCTCGCAACCGGCTGAATAGAGAAGGATTAAGGTTTTTTCACCTGTGGGGGTGGAATTTTTGCATATATATAAGTTTATTATTTAACTAAGAAAAAACAGAACAATGGCTAAGGAAACATTTGATCGTTCCAAACCACACGTGAACATTGGAACTATTGGGCACGTCGATCATGGAAAAACGACATTAACAGCAGCAATCTCTAGTGTGTTATCAAAACAGGGATTAGCGGAAACAAGAGATTTCTCTTCTATAGATAATGCACCAGAAGAAAAAGAACGTGGTATTACTATTAATACTTCACACATTGAGTACACAACAGCAAACCGTCATTACGCTCACGTTGACTGTCCAGGTCACGCTGATTACGTAAAGAATATGGTTACTGGTGCTGCTCAAATGGACGGTGCTATATTAGTGGTTGCGGCTACTGATGGACCAATGCCACAAACTCGTGAGCACATCCTTTTAGGACGTCAGGTTGGTATTCCAAGAATGGTTGTATTCATGAATAAAGTGGATATGGTTGATGATGAGGAGTTACTTGAATTAGTAGAGATGGAAATCAGAGAATTACTTTCTTTCTACGAATATGATGGTGATAACGCACCAATCGTTGCTGGATCTGCATTAGGTGCCTTAAACGGTGAGGAAAAGTGGGTTGCTTCTATATCTGAATTGATGGATGCTGTTGATAGTTATATCGAGCTTCCTCCAAGAGATATGGATAAGCCTTTCTTAATGCCTGTTGAGGATGTATTTACGATTACTGGTCGTGGTACTGTAGCAACTGGACGAATTGAAACTGGAGTTATCAATACAGGTGATGCTGTTGATATTATCGGAATGGGAGTTGAGAAACTAACTTCTACCGTTACTGGAGTTGAGATGTTCCGTAAGATTTTGGATAGAGGTGAAGCTGGAGATAACGTAGGTATTTTACTACGTGGTATTGAAAAATCTGACATCAAGCGTGGAATGGTTATCTGTGAACCAGGTAAGACTAAAACGGGTGTTGAGTTTAAAGCTGAGATATATGTATTGAAGAAAGAAGAAGGTGGTCGTCACACTCCTTTCCATAACAAGTATCGTCCACAGTTTTACTTCAGAACAACTGATGTTACAGGTGAAATTTTCTTGACTGATGGTCGTGAAATGGTTATGCCTGGAGATAATGTTTCTATTTCCGTTAAGTTGATTGTACCTTGTGCAATGGACAAAGGTTTACGTTTCGCTATCCGTGAGGGTGGTAGAACAGTAGGTGCAGGTCAAGTTACTGAAGTTGTATCTTAAGGTATAAGAAATATAAAATTGAAAAGGGGAGTTTTACTCCCCTTTTTATACGGGTGTAGCTCAGTTGGTAGAGTACTGGTCTCCAAAACCATTGGTCGTGGGTTCGAACCCTACCGCCCGTGCTAAAGTAAGAAAATGTCAAAAGTTAGAGAATATATTAGTGAGACCGTAACAGAGATGGTACATCGTGTTACATGGCCAACGTGGAAAGAATTGCAAAGTAACACAATTATTGTCGTTGTTGCTTCTGTGTTTATTGCACTTACTATTTTTGTAATGGATTTTACTTTCGGAATTAACGGAGGAAAAAATTCTTTATGGCAAGGCTTATTAGGATTTATTTATAAAACGTTTTAATTAGAGCTATGGCAGAAATTAAGAAACGGTTTTATGTTGTTCGCGCAATTAGCGGGAAAGAAAAGAAAGTTAAGGAGTACCTTGAATTTGAAATATCAAGACTTAAGCTTGATGACTTTATTGGACAAATCCTTATCCCAACAGAAAAGGTTTTTCAAATCAGAAACGGAAAAAAGGTAAGCAAAGAAAAAACTTTCTTACCTGGATACGTTATTGTTGAGGCCGCTCTTGATGGTGAAGTTCCACACGTGATTAGAAGTATTCCCAATGTTATGGGTTTCTTAGGGAATGAAAAAGGTGGAACTCCTTCACCTATGAGAATGTCTGAGGTAAATCGTATTCTTGGTAAGGTAGATGAGTTGTCTGAGGTTGAAGAAGAGATGAGAATACCATTTGTTGTCGGTGAATCTGTTAAAGTAATAGATGGACCATTCAATAATTTTAGTGGCACTGTTGATGAAATTAACGAAGACAAAAAGAAACTGAAAGTAATGGTGAAAATTTTTGGTAGAAAGAACTTGCTAGAGCTTAGCTATATGCAAGTAGAAAAAGAAATATAAGAGTTTATTAACCGTAGGAGTGATGAAAGCTACTAAAGCTTCCAGTAAGTAATCATGATTGACTACATAATTTAAAAACAAATGGCTAAAGAAGTAGCAGGTTTGATCAAATTACAGATCAGAGGTGGTGCAGCTAATCCAGCTCCTCCAGTTGGTCCCGCACTTGGTGCAAAAGGGGTTAACATCATGGAGTTTTGCAAGCAGTTTAA
>CAJQQA010000251.1 GCA_905480355.1 uncultured Flavobacteriales bacterium
ATTCGATATTAATTCTGAAATTGCAAAAGCGGAGACTCTTCCCTCTTCATTTTATAGAAGTCAAAAAGTTTTTGATCTAATCAAAGAACGCGTTTTTGTTCGTTCTTGGCATTGGATGGGTATGGAGAAGGATTTATTGCCTGTTGACGGTTCAGTATTTCCAGTGACTTTATATGAGAACTACCTCGACGAGCCAATTATTTTAGCGAAGGACAAAGGAGGCAAAGTCAGATCACTCAGTAATGTTTGTACACATCGCGCTAATTTAGTCGTTCAAAATCCGGGGAAACAAAGTCGTCTTACCTGTATGTATCATGGCCGTCAATTTAATTTAGATGGCACTTTTAAGTCCATGCCTGAGTTTTCTGAAGCGGAAAATTTCCCACGGCCTTGTGATGATTTACACAAATTTTCTACGGTTAATTTAAAAGGACATTTGTTTACGAATTTAGATCCTATTTTCTCATTTGATAGTATTCAAGACGCTTTAAATGAGCGTATTGGGTTTCTCCCATTAAGTGAGTTTAAAATTGATCAATCTTTGTCCAAGGATTATTTAATCAACTCTCATTGGGCACTTTATTGCGATAATTACCTCGAAGGGTTTCACATCCCTTTTGTTCACCCCGAGCTCAATGATGCACTAGATTATTCAAGTTATAAATCAGAAATCTATGAATTCTGCAATTTACAGATTGGATATTCCTCAGGAGGTGAAGAGATTTTTGATTTACCTAAAGACCATCCTGATTTTGGCAAAGAGGTAGCTGCCTTTTATTTCTGGATATTTCCAAACATAATGTTGAACTTCTACCCTTGGGGACTTTCTGTTAATATTGTAAAACCTGTTTCGCTCAACAGAACAAAAGTTTCATTTATTACTTACATCTATGATGAGGATAAGTTTGACAACGGAGCAGGAGCTTTGCTTGATAAAGTTGAACGAGAAGATGAATTTGTAGTTGAAAGTGTTCATAAAGGTCTGAAATCCCGTTTTTATAAAGCAGGAAGGTTTTCACCTAACAAAGAAAAAGGAGTTCATCAATTCCATTCACTATTAGCAAAATTTTTAACGGAGGATTAAATTTTTATCTGTAATTTATTATGACTGCGTTACAATTTTTTTAAGCAACTATTTATGCATGCTCATTAAGACACCCAGCAAGTGATGCACTGACATTGATTTTGTTTTAAATTCAATTTATTGTGAGGAATAACTTATTTCAATCACGAGCTACAAGACAACATAGAGCAACCTACTTTTTCCTTTGCCCAATCAGGTCTTTTAGCAAACCACTTCTCCATCTCTGGCTGATCGTCATAAGGTTTCAATAATAATATATACAACTCATCAATTAAACTATAATTACCTTTTTCGGCATCATCGATTGCCAGTTGAGCCATGTAATTTCTAAGTACATATTTAGGGTTTACAGCTTTCATTCTCTTAGACCGTTCGTTCTCAGCTACTCCTTCATTCTCGATCATGTCTGCAAACAATGAGAACCAATTCATCCAGCTCTCCTTATGAATATCAAGCTTATCATCATCTAAATAACTCACTTCTTGTATTGTAACCCAGAATGAATTGAAATCTTCATAAGAATTGCTTGAGAGCTCTCTATAGAATAATGTCATGTCAATTTCTGACTGCTCCATATTAGCCAGTAATTGATTAATAAACTTATCTGTGTCATTATTGATATTATATAAACCCAATTTGGAAGTCATCATTGTATAGTAATCATTCAAATATGAATTTTTATATTCTTCTAAGATTTCTTCAAGAGGTTCTACTTCATTAATAAGTGGATACAGCGCATTGGCTAATTGCATTAAATTCCACAATGCAATTTCATGCTGGTCTCCAAAACGGTATCTTTTATTTTGAATGTCAGTAGTATTTGGTGTCCAACCAGGATCATAATTTTCTAGCCAACCATAAGGTCCATAATCTATGGTAAGTCCAAGAATTGACATATTATCTGTATTCATCACTCCATGTACAAAACCAACACGTTGCCAATGAATAATCATTTCCCTTGTTTTAGCGACGACCTCTTTAAAGAATGTTAAATAAGTTTCTTTAGATGGAATTCCTAGATGACCGAAATGATGTTTAATAGTATAATCAACTAATTTTTTGAGTGTGTCAGTCTCGTTTCTTGCCGCGAAAATTTGAAAGCTTCCAAAACGAATGAAACTTGGAGAAACTCGACACACAACCGCACCTGGTTCATTTTTCACATTACCGTTATAAAGCATATCCCTTGGGACCAAATCACCTGTTTTAACCAATGACATTGCTCTCGTTGTTGGAACGCCTAAGTGGTGCATAGCTTCGCTACATAAGTACTCACGAACGGACGATCTGAGAACAGCTAAGCCATCTGCGCTTCTTGAATAAGGAGTAGGACCTGCTCCTTTCAGCTGAAACTTCCAGTTCGTGCCGTTTAAATCAGCTTCTGCTATATTAATTGCTCTACCATCCCCTAGTTGTCCTGCCCAATGGCCAAATTGATGACCACCGTAGCACATTGCATAAGGTGAAAAATCTGGAAATTTATTTGCTCCACTTAGCAGTCCTAAATTATCTTTAGAATTATTGATTTCGATTCCGAGTTCATCAATAAACACATTTGAGTAATGCACCATTTCCGGGGCTAAAGGTTGCTTCGTTTCAACATTAGAGAAGCAAGCATTATGAACCTGTCTTGGACTATTAATAAGAGATTCATCTACAGGAAGTTCTTCGGTAAAATGACCATTATTCTTTATTTTAAAAAATTGTGTCATTGTTTTTAAGTTTAATCTATTCGAGAATAACTTGAAGTTAGTCAATAAAATCTGAAAGTAACGTTCTTAGTTCGCGTTCATCATTCTCTTTATTTCTAATCAATTGGAAAGAATCATCAACCTCAAAGTTTTCTAGAGGAATTTCGATGAAAGCTTTGTCTTTATTCGTTAAAGTATTCTTCTTGCGATAAAAATACTTTAACCGCTGTTCAGCTCTGGATACACCACTAACCGTCAACTTCTCTTCCTTAGATTCAATGGCGTTTTTCCTTCTTTCAGGATGTTCAACAATCTCCAGCGCTAATTTCAAATTTACATAGTAAATATCAATCGGAAGTTTTGTGCGTGTTTTACCATTTTGATGGTAATCACCTAGAAGATACTCAAATGTATGTTTACGCGATCCGGTTTCATTCAATAGCTCATCAAGTAATCCCATCAAATAGACTTCATCGTTATTTGAACGTTCTAAAGCTCTTTTTTGCTTCGTATTTGGCGCTTCAGAGACATGATTAGAAATAAACTCAGCTCCTTCTCGAAGAAAATACCAATATACATCAGTTCCAATGCGTTCAGCATGAACTCGAGGAATGCTCGTTAGCTCACCGATCATATCCAACCCTCTCAA
>CAJQQA010000252.1 GCA_905480355.1 uncultured Flavobacteriales bacterium
CCTATGCCTAACATTCATCCAATGTATCTTCCAATTTTCTAGGCGAATATTCGAGATTATTAATCGCTTTAGTTAAGCTAAATCCTGTTCTTGGTGGTCGCTTTGCTGGTTGATTCAATGTGGCACTCGACATCTTTACGACATTCTCCATTGAATAATTGTAAAATTTTGCAATACGTTCAACTATAGTGTAAATCGACATTGTTTCCGGTCCAGAAAGATGGTAAACTCCTGTTTTCTCTTTCTCAAGAATAGACATACAACCTTTAGCTAAATCGTCGGCAAATGTCGGAGAGCGAAATTGGTCATCAATAATTTTCATTTCGCCATTAGACCGAAGTGTTTCTTTTGCCCAAACGATCAGATTTGTACGGGATAAATTATCTGCTTTTCCGTAAACTATAATTGTTCTAACAATGGACCAATTGGTTTCAGGGCTTCCCATAAGTAATTGTTCACCTTTGACTTTTGATACAGCATATTTACTCAAAGGGTTAACCTTATCTCCCTCCGAATAATTGCCTTTTTCTCCATCAAATACAAAATCTGTTGATAAAAGTTGAAAGTGGGCCTTACAATTGAAAGTTGCAGACATCAAATATTCAGTTGCGGTAACATTTACCAATGAGCATTCTTCTGGATTAAGCTCACAATAATCAACATTCGTTATTGCAGCAGTATGAATTACGTGGGTCGGCTGGACAGTTGAGAACAAATCATTAATTTGGTTTTGTAATGTAATGTCGAGTTCTTTATAGTTACTTTCACTGCAAGAATTGTTTCTGTTGTCACCTTTAGATGTTGCTACAAAATCAATGTTATTTGCTAAGCAATATTTTACAATTTTCTGTCCCAATAAACCATTAGACCCTGTGATCAATACACGCATTTTAGTGGTTTAGGTGGAAATGGCTTATTAAGGACTCTATTTGCTCTTCATTGCCAAGAACGAAAAGTCGAGAACCGGGTTCAACTAACGTTTCAACTAAAGGGTTTATAATGTACTCGCCTGTCGGAGATTTAAATCCAATTATAGTAACCCCAGTTATTTTTTTGGCCTCTAGATCTTTAATTGATTTGTTTTGTAGGGATTTCGGAAGTTCATCAAATGAAATCGATTCAACATTTGCTCCTTGATTACCTTGCACTCTAATCATATCTAAAAACTCCATTACATCAGGGTTAGCGATAAGCGATGCCATGTGAGATCCACCAATAGAATCAGGCATAATTACGTTATTCGCTCCTGCCATTTTCAATTTAGAAACGGCAGATTGTGTTGAAGATCGACTAACAATCAAGATGTCACTCTTAAATTCTCTTGCTGCTAAAACAACATAAATATTATCTGCATCCTTAGGCAAACAGGTAATTATGGCTTTTGCATTTTCTATACACGCTTGTATTAAGACTTCATCATTAGTGCTATCACCATTTAAAAAGGTAATCCCTTGATTGATCTCATGATCGATAATTTCAGTATTCTTTTCTATCACAATGAATTCGTTATTATGTGCAGCTAAATCTTCCGCAACCTGCTTTCCTACACGTCCGAATCCACAAATAATCACATGGTTTTTCATTTTCTTAAGCTCTTTCATTGTTTTGTACTGTTTAAAATATTTGCGATACTCTCCCCCAACTAAATATGTTGTCACCGACGTAATTGCATAAGCAAAGGTACCAAAACTAGATATAATCAAAAAGGAGGTGAACAATTTACCATATAAAGACAGTTCAGAAACCTCACCATAACCGACCGTTGAAATTGTGATTATTGTCATGTAGAACGAGTCAATAAAAGACCAACCTTCTATGACCATATAACCTACAGTACCTCCTGAAATAACGAGAGCAAGTAATAGTAGGAAATAATAAATTCTCGAGAAAAGTCTATAATTTAGAAGCATCATTTATAATTCCCAGATTGTATTTCGTTTTTTTTGTTGCAATTTAAAGTAGTGCTTATGCTCTAAAATCCATGCCATCGCTAAATAAATCAATAGCGGTGAACCTAATGCTATAAATGACGAGTATATAAACCCGAGTCGAACTTTTGAACTACTGATCCCCAATTTTCTTGCCCACCATTTGCAAACTCCAAAAGACCGCATCTCAAAGAAAAAAACTGTTTTTTGTATCATCTTTTTACTTCTGTAAAATTTTTTTTCCTACGCCGCAAGATAAGCATTTTTTATGACAGCAATAGAATCTGTGCAACGCTATTAGCGATTGAGAATCAAATGCGTTTTTAATTATTATATTCTCTTGTTTCCACAATCTTGTGATTCTGTTCTTCTCCGGTGGAATTAAAGTCAAAATATCCATTGCTTTACTTTGAAAGTTTTCATCCTTTTTAAATTCTCCCACATACCAAATGAATGGTACAATTGCATTAATAATTAAATGATTTGTAAACGAAGTAGAGAGATTCTTTACCCCATTGATATTATCGGTCCATACCTCTTCTATTTTACTGCGAAAACAATTTATTAACTCTACCGAACAATTGTCAATGAAATTAATTTCAAAATCAAATTGTGAAGCTAGCATAGCGAACTGTCTAACTCTAACAGTTGGGAAGTTTTGCGGTCTGGTCCCTTTGTAATTCCAATGATTTTGACTTTTACTTAATAAAGAAGTGCTACTTTGAAGAATACCACTTTCACTCAGTACAAGCTGGTATCTTTTACTAGAATTTAATTTAAGCAACGATTTATAAGGTACTTTATCAAGTACCAAACGAAAAGAAGTCGAATTAATGGCTGTACCAAATGCTAAACCCATAAATTGATACAAAACTTCACTCAAAGAAACTTCTTCTGAACTACCTATTAATTTTACTTTTGCCTGAAGTTTATCTTCTAGTGCTTTGATTTTCATGTATTCAAAATGAAAAGGATCTAAATTAGGTAATTCGTTTGCGCAAGGAAATGTAGCTTTATTTAACTTCTTCGAGATATAATACCCATAGTGTTTATCATCGATGATCTCTTTTAATTCAATTACCGGGATTTTAAATCCGTTCTGGATTACTTCTTTATCATTTTCATAAACAACATGAAGGATTACGTTATCATAAGCCCTATCAAGATGATGGTTGTGCTTGTACCAATCTGAACTTTTTACATGCATTTCAATATGACCATAAAATTTAATGCCCTCAAATTGTATTGCTCCAAATTTAAAATCGGGTCCACTTTCATGCTCGTTGTATTCCCCAACATCAATAATGGTCAATATTTGATACTCTTTTAATTGGAAATCGAATTTTGGAATCCTTTTGTTTTTCCAGATAAAATGCAAGTAATCTTCTGTCATAGTGAATTAGTATAACATTAAGATACAAAAAAAAGCGTCTCAAATGAGACGCTTTTTTATAAACTTATTTAGCCAATTCCTTATGGATACTTCACATATATCATGTGATTTACATCAGCCGCTGGCGCTGTTTCCGGATCAAAATCCATCGTAACAACTCGTCCTTCAGTACGACGGTTGTATTGGTGTAGTTCTTCAAATAATTTATTGTCCGATCTTCTAAATTTATTTATATAACTTTCCGTTAATATAATCTCTTCTACTCCTTCCATATTGACAGGCTGAACTACGATATAATCATCTCCACTTTTCCAAATTGTTCTTGGTTCAACTTCTCCTTTACCTACAGGAACGATTCTTCTAGGATCAACACCTTTCTTTTCTACTAAATACTTGTAACATGCTTTAGCTCTATTTTCAGAAAGTTTTTGATTTGGATTATTTCCACCTCTAGAATCTGTATGAGAACCTAATTCAAGTACCATGCCTGGATACTCTTCTAAAAGAGTATAAACAAAAAGTAATGAATCTGGAGAGTTAATTGTAGAATCCACTAAAAGATCCCATTTACTAAGTGGGTAACGTACTTCTGGCAGACGAATTGGTTTCTTTGGCAATAAAGCCATGTCAATTATGAAGTTTTGGTCATAATTTAATCCTTCCGTAGAAAAGGTAGAACCATTCTTATCTTCATGGTACCCTTCTTTGGAAATTTGAATCTTATAATTTGTCTCTTCATTTATGTAACGATCACCTGTTGGTTTCTTATCCCAAAAAACTGCTCCTGAAACATCAGTATAACCTTCCCAAACATCCCCTGAACTTGCCGTGACAAGAACTTTGGCATCTTCCACTTTCTTTAAATAATTTCCTAACTCGCTAATATTCACCTTCAAGTCAAAAACATTTGGAGGTAATTCATAGGAGTAGATATCTGGAACGTATTCTCCATTATTACTTTTTCTTTCAGAAGTGAAGAATCCTTTCTTTTCGTTTTCTTCTGTTAATGCGTAGTCGTTATTTATGCTATTGATTGGAGAACCTAAATTCTCAGGGTTTTCCCATTTATTTTCTTCACCGACTCTTTCAGCTCTGTAAATATCGAGACCTCCT
>CAJQQA010000253.1 GCA_905480355.1 uncultured Flavobacteriales bacterium
ATAATATCCATTTGATTCAATGTCAGTCCCGTTCGTTCAAGGACCTTTTGCGATGCATAGACAGGACCAATTCCCATAAACCTTGGCTCAACACCTGTCACAGCAGCACCTACAATTCTAGCTAATGGCTTCATATTATGTCCTTTCACTGCATCTTCTGAGGCAATTAACAAAGCTGCGGCTCCATCATTTAGACCTGAAGAATTCCCTGCGGTTACACTTCCGTTCTTCTTAAATGCGGCTCGAAGTCCACTCAAAGTTTCAATTGTTGAATCTTGACGAACGAACTCATCTGTATTAAATATTAGATCATCTTTTCTTCTTTGCGGAATTTTTACGTGTACAATTTCTTCTAAAAAACGACCAGATTTTATCGCTGCAGTGGCCTTTTCTTGAGACCAAAGAGCAAATTTATCTTGAGCTTCCCTTTCGATTCCATACTTTTCAACAAGATTCTCAGCGGTATTGCCCATACCATCAACACCATACATATCTTCCATTCTAGGATTAATAAAGCGCCATCCAAAAGAAGAATCATGCATTTGAGCATCTCTACCAAAAGGTTTAGAGACTTTAGAAATCACCCAAGGGCCACGAGTCATATTTTCAACACCTCCAGATATGTAAATATCACCTGCGCCATCCTTTATTGCTCTTGAAGCATTAATTGTTGATGCCATGCCTGAAGCACAAAGTCGGTTTATTGTCTCTCCCCCAACTTGCCAGGGCAAACCAGCTAGTAATCCAGACATTCTAGCAACGTTTCTATTATCTTCTCCAGCTTGATTTGCACACCCAAATAAAACATCTTCTATTAACTTAGGGTCGAATCTAGGATTTCGATTCATTAATTCCTTAATTACTATAGCACCAAGATCATCCGTTCTTATTGACGCCAATGTCCCTCCGAAGCTTCCAATTGCCGTTCTAATTCCATCTACAATATATGCCTCTTTCGCCATAATTTCATTTTAGAATGCTAATATACCAATTTTGCTTATGTTGATAACTTCTATGGACAATTCGGCACAAAGTTTGTATTTTGTTCTCTCCAAATCTAAACGATAATTAACTATGAAACTAAAAACAGTTGCCGCTTTCTTTTTCATTGGAGCATCTGCACTTGTTTTTTCTCAAGTAGACGAGCTGACTCCGGAAGAACAGGCCTACCGTGATTCAATTACAACGTTAAATATTGAGAATGCAACAATAGCAAACAGTCAAGAAGCATATAACAAGGGGATACAGTTTTTCTCAGAGAAAAATTACACTCAAGCAATATCAGAATTTAAAAAATCAATTAAGTTCGATCCTAATTTTACCGCAGCGATATACAATAAAGGTGTTGCAGAAAATGAAGCCTCTAAATATCAAGACGCAACAAAAACGCTTACGCAACTAATCGCGTTAAAGCCTTCATATTCAAAAGCTTTTTTTCAAAGAGGGCGATCCTATCAAGGAATGGATAATTATTCGAGTGCTGAGAATGACTACGATGCTTCAATTAAATTAGACGCTTCAAATCCTAAAGCTTACTATAATTATGCGACGCTTCGATTTTTACAACAAGATTATGATGGGGCTATAAAGTACTTTTCAAAAACAATTGAATTGGACAAGGATATGATTAACGCCTACAATGATAGAGGTTCATCATATAGAATGAAAGGAGAATACAGTAAGGCACTAGCAGATTACGAAACAGTTATACGTAAAAATCCGAATATGGCTTTTGTCTTGAATAATATAGGTTCAACAAAGTCAAAGATGAAAGATTACGATGGTGCATTGGCTTCATTTAATCGTGCAATTTCTATCGATCCAAAATTTCATTTATCTTATAATAACAGAGGGGTTGTTCAAATGTATCAAGGAAGGTTGGATGATGCTATTAAAGATTTTAAAAAGGCCTTACAAATAAAAGCTAACTATTCTCCATCTGCTTCTAATTTAAGTGGTGCATTTTTCAAGAAAAAAGAATACGATAAAGCCTTAGATTTTGCAAATTCTGCGATTAAATCGGATAAAGAAAACGGTTCTGCATACGTTAATAGAGCAAATGCAAAAGAAATGTTGAGAGACATGAATGGAGCATGCGAAGATTGGAACAGGGCAAAAGAGTTAGGGATAGAAGCTGGGAAACTTTATTATGCAGGAAACTGCGCAAACTAAACCATTGAACATGATCAAATATATTATATCAAGTGCAATCCTTGTACTCTGCTTTATTTCAAATGCTCAAAATGTAGACTTTAAGTCTTCTAATTTCAAAGATAATAAGGAAGGATTAAAGAAAGCAACTACAGCGATTAAAGCTGGCGACGAACTTTTCGAATTAGCTAATGCAGCTTTTTTTGCTGTTAAGAGTCCAGAGTTAAATTATGAGCTCGCAATTAAACAATATGAAATTGCTCAAGGATTCAATCCAAATAATGGAGAATTAAATTACAAAATTGGGGTTTCTTATATCAATTCTCCTTATTCTCAAAAAGGAATCAAATATCTCTATGATGCAAAAAAACTTGATCCTGAGAGTGATCCTTTTCTTGACTATTATTATGGGAGAGCGCTGCAATTAGATGGTAAATTTAGTGATGCAATTAAAAGTTATGAAGCTTTTGAATCAAATTACCGTAAAGCCGATAATTTCACGAAATTCGTAAGTCAACGCAAGAGAGAATGCAAATCTGCTCGTGGAGCTTTTCAAAGCCCTATAAGAGCATGGGTTGATAATGTGCCTGAACTAAATACGGCCTACAACGACTACGCCCCTTCTGTTTCAACTGATGGAGGTGAATTAATTTATACTTCCGATAGACCAAATGGTCACACGCCTAACATAGCAGGAAGCTACGATAAAGACATTTATGGGTCTTCTTTAGAAAATAGAAAATGGAGCAAGCCTGAACAGTTGAAAGGTGGTGTCAATACTCCAGATGATGACATTTCAAACAACCTAAGTTATGATGGTACAAAAATGTTATTGCATAGAACTGTTGAAGGTCAAATTGACATTTTTGAGAGTAAATTGATTGGATACAACTGGACGGATGCTCAAAAACTACCATTTCAAATTTCTTCAAAAAGAGCAAATGAAGTATACGCAGCATACAGTGATGATGGATGGAGCATCTACTTTGGAAGGGACAATGAAAACAGGAGTAATGGATTTGAAATTATGTACAGTAGTATGCAAAGTAAAATTCAAAAAAACTACATGGCGGCGCAAATGATTTCTACAGTAAACAGTAAGTTTAATGAAGGGCCTATTTACATTATGTTAGATGGCCAAACTATGTACATCGCTTCTGAAGGTAATGGCTCGTTCGGTGGGTATGATATTTTCGTGTCACATAAAGGTCAAGGTAGTTGGTCAAAGCCTGTCAATATGGGCTATCCAATTAATACACCATATGACGATTTCTTTTTCTCTTCAACGGCGAATGGAAAATTCGCATACATCGCATCAAATAGAGACGGTGGATCAGGTGGCTATGACATTTACAAGGTTACATTTTGGGGCGAAGAAAAAAAACCTGTTACATCAACGGAAGATTATCTTCTTGCATCAATCGTAAATCCAATTAAAGACAATTCAATTGAGGCGACAGTTAAAGTGAACAAAAAATCATTTACTGTATTTAAAGGGAAAACGATAGACGCCATGACAAAGAAAGCAGTTGAGGCAAACATTGAAATTACAGACAATACATCTGGTAAACTCATTGAAACTTTTATAACAAATAGCGCCACAGGAAAATTCATTATTACTTTAGCATCTGGGAAGAATTATGGTATCGCTGTAAAAGCAAAGGGATATTTATTTCACAGTGAGAATTTTGACATTCCAAAAGGAAGTGCCGACAATTTAGTTAATAAAATAATTGAGCTCAAGAATATCGCAGTTGGAAATAAAATTGCACTTAGAAACATTTTCTTCGATACTGGGAAATCAAAGTTAAGGCCGACTTCAAATACAGAAATAGATCGCTTGGTTAAATTAATGAAAGATGTTCCTACTTTGAAAATTGAAATCTCAGGACATACAGATAACACTGGTTCTGTTAAACTCAATAATTCGCTTTCTCAAGATAGGGCGCAAGCTGTTGTGAATTATTTAAAAGCTAAAGGAATTGCTACAAGTCGAATGACAGCAATGGGTTATGGACCTAGCAAGCCTTCAGCATCAAATAAGACTTCTGATGGCCGACAACAAAATAGACGTACTGAGTTTGAAATTAAGGGGAATTGATATTAGAAGCTTAGAATTTAAATAATAATGAAATTTACCACAATATCTGAGGAACATATTTACTTTTTTTCTGAGTTAATTGGCGATAGATGCTCAATAAATTCTAATGATTTAATAAAGTATAGTCATGATGAAACCGAGGATTTATCAATTCTTCCAAGCGTTGTCTTAAAACCTGAATCTACTGAAGAAGTTTCTAAGATTATGCGTTATTGTCATTCTAACAAAATCTGCGTCACACCTTCAGGTGCCAGAACAGGATTGAGCGGTGGGGCAATACCTCTATTTGGAGGTGTCGCGTTATCGTTAGAAAAGATGGGTAAAATCATTTCAATTGACGAAAACAACTTACAAGTAACTACCGAACCAGGAGTAATAACACAGGTACTTCAAGAAGCAGTTAAAGAAAAAGGGCTTTTCTACCCTCCAGATCCAGCGAGTAAAGGCAGCTGCTTTATCGGTGGTAACGTATCTGAAAATTCAGGAGGGCCAAAAGCAGTGAAATATGGAGTTACAAGCGATTACGTATTAAATCTTGAAGTTGTACTTCCAAGAGGTGAAATTATTTGGACAGGCGCAAATGTTTTAAAAAATGCTACTGGTTACAATCTCACCCAATTGATGGTTGGTTCTGAAGGTACTTTAGGCATTATCACCAAAATTGTTTTACGATTAATTCCGCACCCAACGACAGATTTATTATTATTAGTCCCATTCTTTAGTGCTGAGAAAGCCTGTGAGGCAGTTTCTTCAATTTTTAAAGAGGGAATAACTCCAAGTGGCTTAGAGTTTATGGAGCGTGACGCATTAATTTGGACTCAAGATTTTTTAAAGGACAATAGTATTGATATCGCTGATAATCATCAGGCACATTTGTTAATTGAAGTTGATGGTTTTAATTCTGAAGTCTTGATGGAGGAATGCACTAAAATAATGACTGTTCTAGAAACGTATGAAACTGGAGAAATCCTATTTGCAGAATCTCAAGCACAGAAAGATACCTTATGGAAACTTCGAAGAAGTGTTGGTGAAGCTGTAAAAGCGAATTCAGTTTATAAGGAAGAGGATACTGTAGTTCCTCGTTATCAATTACCACAATTGCTTTCACATGTAAAACGAATTGGAGAAGAATTTGGATTCAAGTCAATCTGTTACGGTCATGCCGGTGATGGTAATCTTCACATTAATATTTTGAAAGGAGAATTAACGAATGATCAATGGGACAATGAAATTTCAAAAGCCATTCGCTTATTATTTGAGGAAGTGGTGAAACTCGGTGGAACTCTATCAGGGGAACATGGTATTGGACTGGTTCAAAAACAATACATGGACATCGCTTTTGATTCTATGACGCTGCAATTAATGAAATCTATCAAACATCTTTTTGACGAAAAAGGAATATTAAATCCAGGGAAAATTTTCGATTGAACCTAGTTATTTAAAAAGTCTAAATCTCCTTCTTTCATTTTCACGTAAGCTCTGCTCAGATATGCGAGCATCATTCGCATTGTATCAAAAGCTTCCTCTGATGCAGGACTGATTTCTTTCTTTTGAATTTTCAATAATAACTTCATGTACATCGCATGAAAAGCAACTTCTACTTGATTCTTTTTTTGAAGGTCTGATTTAGATTTAAACTCCTCTAAAAAATCACTAGCAGCGTTAAAAATATTCTTGTACTTATCATTTTCCATGAGATTAATCAGTGTATTGTGCAAGTATGTCAGCTCAATTAAAATCTCTTGAATTAAGAGAAGATGTCCAACTTTTTCAATTTTTTCACTCTTCATCTGAATGATTAGACCTGAATACCATTTACGGTAAGTTGGCATAAACGAATCATCTGCCAATTGCGGTCGAACATAATGTTCCATAATTCGATCTAAATCAAAATTATAACCACGAATAACATCTTCAACTTGGTACATATATAAAATATACTCCGCAATGTTACTCTTCTTTTTTTGCTCTGCGATCTGCATTATTTAATCTTTATCTTCACTGATTCCTGCCTCTATCTCCTTCTGACCTTCATTCAAGTAACTTGTGAAATCTATCGTTACATCCATTGCTGAATTTATGTGATTAAACTGTCCACCTTTTGAATAAATCAACAAAATATCAATCCCATTTTCTTGACAAAAATTTTCGCCGTATGTATCGATTCTATTCCCAATCGTTGTCAGAATATCCATAGTTTCACTCTCTAGTTTTCCTCCTTCCAATTGTTGGAATTGTGATAAGTTATATTGTCTTTGTTGTATTTGTTGCTGAATAAGTGCAATATCATTTTGACTTAACAAACCTTGTTGCGCCTTTCTATCATTAGCAGTAATATAGGCTTCAATTGCAGCATTCTTAGACTCTAATTGATTTTGAAATCTTGTACCCTTAATAATCATCAAAGAGTCTTGTATTCTAAAATAATTGTAGTAAACTTTTAAAGAATCTTGGTTATAAAAGGCAATTTTTAAATCTCCCGCTGACTTAGCAACTAAATCTGTGGCAGTTTCGCCCTTCGCTTCGTCTTTAACTCCGCAAGAAGCAAGAATTGTTGCAATACCTGCTACTGCAATTAATAATTTATAATTCATTTTCATTTGTGTTTTTCATTTTAAAAGCTTCGTACCAATCCGTTTTCATGTCAATAAATCGTTTTAACACATTTGATAAAAGCGATTTTGTAATCATATTTTCTACTTCATCCAATCCTGCAACATCTGATTCTCCAATTTTATAAGATTGCTCAAACTGATCCAATTCAATTTTCACAATGTACTTACTATTATAATTGAAAATTTGAATCTTGTACTTCTCGTGCGGAATGTCTTTTACTAGTCTCACTTTTTTTTGAGACAAAAATAACAGAAATGAAAAGAAAACTTAGCATTTAGAAATAAAAAAAGCGCCCTTAAAGGAGAGGGCGCTAATTATTTTCTAGTTTATTGACTGGTAAGAACCAAATCAGGTTCTTTAATTTCTATAAATTCAAATGGAACTTTGACCATGTATGCATAATCTTGTCCAACTTCATACATATCTTCGTCATCTTTACGGTATTCCCAAATTACGGAAACACCCAGACCTTTATCAGATAATTCATTTAACTTATACAACAAGAATAAAATTCGTTTTGATGAAGAAATATTAAAGTAATCTAAATTAATTTTAAATGTTGTTATCTCATTTGGAGTAAACACATAAGATTCGAACCAACTCAAAATTGGCATCCAAAAAGCGTCAGAATCATAAGGAATAGATCGACCAATAATCTCCATTAATCCATTGTTTGGATTAAATTTAATTGCTGGAGTTTGAGCAGATGATTCTATTAATAATTCTTTCATGGTAATCTTTATGTCTAATGCAATTTCGTTAAAATATATGGAAATATCAAAACTATTCTACCAATCAATAAAATCAATAGATAAAGCTCAATATTAATAAGTTAAGATTAATAATATTCAGTGAAAGATGTAAATTAATCAATGAAAAGTACTTTTTGTTCAACGAGAGCCTAGATTGATTTCTTTATAAATTGAACAGATTCAGGACTATTTCGCTTTAGTTCTTTCTCAAAATTGACCTATGGTAATACCAATAGCTTCAGTTTATTTTCAGCTGCATCAGGAATAATGAAATCATTGTACATTAGAAGGAGTGCAATGACTTTAAAGAAGATACTGAGACAACTCTTACTTCATTAAATGAAAAAAAATGATAATTACCAATTTATATCATATCTAAAACCTAAATTGAAATTAAAAATTAATGGACTAAATAGAACTCCTGAAGGAGGAGGTGTTGTTGATTGTCCAAGCAATAAATAGTTCAAATTCATATCAAAGTAAAACGTTCCTAATCTCGGTTGTGTGTATTTAACTCCCCCACCTAATCCTGCACCTAGTCCATATATTGATCCATCCAATCGAAAAGCATCGTCTAACACATAAATATCCTCATCAAATTCCTCAAAATTATCTTTTTCAGTCGCAATAATGACCATTACATTCGTTCCACCATAAACTGCCCAACCAAAATCAAAGCCGCTTCCAAGATAATAACGTATTCCTCCTTCAACGAGGTTATAGGTCATTGAAGTTGTTCTATCTATTAGTGGGAAATTAAAATCATTTGGATCAACAGGTGTTAAAAAAACTTGATCTGCAACAGAAGCCTTGTTTTTAAAATGATGTGTAAATCTTAAGTAATAAGCCGTTTGATCATCAGTTGGCAACTCTGCCCCAAGATGAAAGCCTCCCCATGCACCAGCATCCCGAACGGTTCCAAGAAGAACACTTGCACCTGCATTAACACTAATCTGAGCATTGACTTGAGCAAATACTCCTACCATAAAAATAATCAACAATTTCTTCATAATTCCATCCATTTTGGCATTTCTAATTTTACCTCATCAAAAACCGGGCAAGTTTTGACATGTGCTCCAAACAAGTATCCTGTACTCATCAAAAACTCATTGACGATTTCCCCGCCTGTAAATTTAAACGTTTTTTTAAACAATTTAGTCCATTCTTCTCGAGAAAGTGGATGATTTGTATCAAGCCATTTTTTAAAGCTACCAAATTCTTTTTGCAACTCCAAAATTTGTTTTGCATTGTAAATTGCAGCATTGACTTTTAATTTATTTCTGATAATACCAGCATCATTCAATAAGCGTTCAATATCTTCGTCACCATAATTAGCAATAGCAGTAATATTGTACCTTGAATAAGCATCAATAAAATTATTCTCTTTGTTCAGAATAGTTTCCCAAGAGAGCCCGGCTTGATTTATTTCAAGAATTAAACGCCCAAAAAGTGCATTGTCATCTTCTAAAGGGAAACCATACCAATTATTGTGATAGTCTACATGAACTTCTTTCGCTTTTTCGCTCTCACAATATTCACAATAACTCATGTCTATTTAATATTTGGTCTGCTAAAGTATTAATTAATTCTTCAAGGTCTTTATAATTTGCTAATTCTTGTTTATTCATCTAAAACGACAATCTCTCAAGGTCTGACAGATCACCATGACTAATAAATAAGCACGAAGATTATGACGATTTCGATTTTATTATTGGGGACTTAGCATTGAATTCAAATGATGTTCTTATCAAAAACGCACCAATCCTAGTAGAAACATTATCTTTGAGTATCAAAAAATTAAAAAATGTCAGTTTATTCATTCAACGGTTTCATTCCTGTTATTAAAGAAAGTAGTTTTATTCACCCAAAAGCGAGTGTTACAGGGAATGTTATTATAGGCGAAAATGTCTACATCGGTCCTAATGCTGCAATTCGAGGAGATTGGGGTAAGGTTATTATTGAAGATGGGTGTAATGTTCAAGAGAACTGCACAATTCATATGTTTCCTGGAACTACGGTTTTACTTAAAAAAGGGGCACATATTGGTCATGGTGCAATTATCCATGGGGGCATTATTGGTGAAAATTGTCTCATTGGAATGAACAGTGTCATTATGGATGATGCTGTTATTGAAGATGAATGTATTGTTGGAGCTTTGTCCTTTGTTGCGGCTAAATCAGTATTTTCAAAAAGAAGTTTAATTGTTGGAAATCCCGCTAAGAAAATAAAAGAGGTGAGCGATGAAATGATTTCGTGGAAAACAAAGGGAACTTCATTATATACACTTCCGAAAGAATGTAAGGAAACGCTAATTGAATGCCAACCATTGCGAGAACCTGAAGAAAATCGTCCAACGCAAGAAAGTATGTTATCAACTTGGGAAAAAGTGAAAAACGCTTAATTATTCTTCCACATCAATTGGCGGCTCTTCAATTTCTTTCTTTTTAAGACCTCTTACGAGAATGTAAATCCCGGCTAATACAAAAGGAATACTTAACAATTGCCCTGTATTAAGTATCAAATCTGAGTCTCTAGCCGCTTGTCCTAGCTTCACAAATTCGATGAAGAATCTTGCTCCAAAAAGACCGATTAAAAATGTACCAAACAAGACACCTGGCTTTCTCCACATTTGCTTTTTCCAATACAAGAATAATAATAAAAAGAACAAGAAAAAATAGCTCAAAGATTCATATAATTGCGCTGGATGCCTTATGACTATATCGGCCCAATCACAATCATAAGGAGGATAGCAGTCATGGTACAAAAATTTAAAACCCCATGGTACTGTTGTTATGTCACCTACAATTTCGTGATTCATTAAATTTCCCAAACGTATAAAACAAGCAGCAATGGCAATTGGCGCAACAATTCTATCAAGAATCCACATAAGAGGCTTTTTGACAACTTTCCGAGAATAAATCATCAAGGAAATTAAAATTGCTACAGCGCCTCCATGGCTTGCTAGGCCACCTTCCCAAACTTTTAATATGGAAAGTGGATGGGACAGATATCCTTCTTCAATATAGCCATTTGGATGAATAACGTCAAAATAAGGCCCATAGAAAAAGACATGCCCCAGACGAGCTCCAACAATTGTGGCAATAATCATATAGAAAACAAGCTTGTCAAGATTATCATCACTTACAACTTCTCTTTTGTACATTCTCTGAACCACAAAATATCCAAGCATTAGGCCAGAGACAAACAATAAACCATACAAATTTGGCGTGCTCCAACCTTCTATCAATTCTGCACTTACTTCCCAATTAATTGCTAATACCACCTTATCTTGATTTTATTATTCCAATGTTAAAGATAACAAATGTTTCACGTAATACCGCGAATAATTCCAAAGCTCTATAAATTCAAATACAAATGTTATATTCGTATAACATGAAGATGCATACGCTACTTTTATTTATATTAATGCTATTCATAACAACAGCATGTCCTGGTTCAAGAGTGAAGTCGAACAAAAAGATACTACAGGAAAACAACATGAACTTTCCAGGCATAGAAGAAACATCTTTTGAGAACATCACACATATGCTTCCGGAAATGTTCACCGATGCATATGATAGTTATTATTTAATCTCCGATAAATATGACTCATATATCTGTTATGATTTATCCTTGAGATTATCCGTAGAGCTCTTTGATAATGATCAAATTGAAACGATACAATATACATTTGACTATGAAACAACTCCATTAAATGCGGTTCATGACAACTATATTATTCAACGTCAAAATTCTTTAACTGATTTTTCTACTTCTATAAAAAAAGAAATCCCTGACTCTACAAATCAAATTGGGTTCATACAGATTATACATGAAGAGCCTTCTGAAGGGAGAGCGGAATCAACTTATTACTTGGCGACTCTAGATATTGATGATGAAATTTATGTATTTCAAATGATTGGAAAAAGAGCGAATATGGGATATTTGTATGATGATTTCCTGAGAATTATAGCATCTGTTCGATAATGAATATTGATCAATTTATTTCTCAGTTATCAACCATTACAGCACAGGAACTGCCAGGTGACGAAGCTCATCTCACATTAATGCCTGTTTCTCGATTAAAAGCAAGAAAACTAAAAACTTCAGCTCTTGATTTAAGGCTATCCGCTGTTGGTATTATATTATATCCCTTTAAAAATTCAATTTACTCAGTATTAATTCAACGTCCTCAATACGATGGTGTCCATTCTGGTCAAATAGCATTCCCTGGTGGAAAAATGGATTCTTCCGATGTTGATTTAATTGCAACAGCAAGAAGAGAATGTCATGAAGAAGTAGATTTTCAAGCGAACGACGGACGATTAATTTCTCAATTAAGTGAAATTTATATACCTGTTAGTAATTTCAAAGTGCATCCTTTTGTTTTCTTCACAAAATCTAAACCTCTATTGACACCAGATGAACGAGAAGTTGAGGAGATTATTCATTTTGATTTGTTTTCACTTTTAGCGATCGAAAACTTTAAAACAAAATCCATTAGAATTTCTAGTGAATTAACTCAAGAAAATGTTCCTTATTTTGATATTAAGGGGAAAATAGTTTGGGGTGCAACTGCTATGATTCTTGCAGAATTGAAAGCAATTATCCAACAGATTAAAATCTAAATCTCATTACTCCAAATGCAGTAGAAACACTATTTGACCCTTTAGTAAAAAATGCAAGTGCGTCTCTAGAGGAAATTCCAAATTCATATGTTCCGTCGCCCAAAATGAAATTGATTCCAACTGGAATATTTGATTTGTAAATTCCACCACCGTAATACCCTGCGCTAAGCGCTAACCATTTAAGCGGTTTGATTTCTCCACCAATCGAAAAAACTGCATTTTCTATACTACCAGGGTTGTCACGATTAAAAGGCGCAACGAAATCAACACCAATACTTGCTTTCTTACCAAAATCTATACTACCTCCAACGCGAAAAGTAGCAGCGTTTGCTACTTTAATTTTCTCAGCTCCAACTAAGTTTAAAAGTCCTCCTTCTTTCAAGAAAACATCCATAGCATTGGTAACATTATTATTAGATAACCCGTCTAGTGCAATTTCACCAACTAATGTATCTCTCACATTGTAAACGTTTCTATTATAAGTAACGGACCCAATATTATTAACAGCAGCTCCAATCTTCAAACGCTTAAAAAGAATTGCACTGACAGAAAAATCTAAGCCATACCCGCTACCAACTGAAGTTGGTAGCGACTTTCCTCTATCAGTAAAGGTCGTAGAATTTGAATTGGCAATTGAACCATAATTTATATCAAAATTTGGAGAAACTGAAGATTGTAAGCTTAATCCGTCTTCATCAGAAGTAAAATTAAACATGGCAGTTGACTGAATAAAACGACCTCCAATTCCAGCATATAAAGCAAACGTAGAATCACCAAAAAGCTTTCTTCCATAACCAATGTTATAATATCTGTTCCAAGAAAATTTAATATCTGTTCCATTTGTAACTTCTGCCAAGCTTAAAGGTGCGGCGAGCGTGCCAGCAACAACATGCTCTAGGGTGTCATTTGAAATATTACCTGAATTTGAAATTGTTGTAGTGTCAGTGCCATAAACGACAGTCAATTGATCAAAATAGTCAGAGAACTTTCCTTGAAAAGTAATCCCTGATACATCTGCACTTAATTTTGAATACCAATTGTATTGTTCTTGAATGTTAACGGCTATACCTCCAAATTTTTCACTTTGAAAAGATGCGCCAAACCAATTGTATGTGGCATCAATACTAATTCCTGTTTGAAGATAGTCAGCAGCATTTTCAGCTTGAGTTGCCCAAGAATCAGTTTCTTGTTCCTTTCCTATAACTTCATTTCGAATGGCTTTATATAATGATGATAATTTATCTGAATTCAAATTATCAGAATAAATTCCTAAACTGAATTCTGTCATACCCATAGTGAACTTCTTTCCTTCATAGCCCGTGCCCCATCCTAAAGCAGAACTATTAACGCCTAAACTATTATAATCAGTGACAAAGGTTGTTGCCACTCCCTTACCAACAGCAGTATAAGCAACACCTTGTGTTTGAGCGTTGGTCTGAAAAATGAATGTTAAAATGGTAATAACAGTAAGCGAAAGTCTAATCATAGCTATGAAATTTATTTGGACTAAAAGTACAATGAATTCTTTAAAAAAAAGAAAGAGGAACAAATTTTAAAAAACTTGTTCCTCTTTCTGCTAAACCATGCTAAAACTATAAAACTCCAGATAACGGTAAACTACTCCGTTATCTTCATACATCAAATATAGATCATTTTTATCATATAACCAAAAAAGAACAAAAAAATATTTTTTATTCTCCTCAAAATTAAAAATTAAAAAAAACAATAACGATAGTTCAGTCTATATAAGAAAATATTAACTTTGCCGAAAAATTTAAATCAAAAAAATGGCTACAAATAAAACTTTTACAATGTTAAAACCAGATGCCGTTGAGAACGGACATGTGGGTAACATAATTCAAATGATTACTGATGCTGGTTTTAAAATCAAAGCGATGAAATATACTCGTTTGTCAGAAGACCAAGCAAAGAAATTTTATGATGTACATGCAGAAAGACCTTTCTACGGAGAATTAGTAGAATACATGACTTCAGGTCCTATTTTCGCTGCCATTCTTGAAAAAGAAAATGCAGTAACTGATTTTAGAACTTTAATCGGTGCAACTGATCCGTCTGATGCTGAAGAAGGGACAATAAGAAAGGCATACGCTGAATCAAAAGCGAAGAATGCTGTTCACGGTTCTGATTCTGATGAAAATGCACAAATTGAAGGAGAATTTCACTTCTCTGCTTCTGAAATTTTCTAAAGAAAAAATAAATACCATATTTAAAGCTGCTGTCAAACGATAGCAGCTTTTTTATTTTAATTTTCTTATTTTTGAGTTCAAACAAATAGAATGAAAAATTATACCTCAACTGTTGAGAAGCGATTTATAAAATATGCAAAAGTAGATACAACTGCAGATCCAAATTCAAGTACTTTTCCGTCCTCAATGATTCAGAAAAATCTCGGAAAAATTCTTGTTGCTGAGTTATTAGAATTAAATATTTCAGACGCTGAAATGGATCAATGGGGTTATGTTTATGCAACATTGGAGAATAACACCTCAAACAAGAGCTTGCCTACCATTTGTTTTTGTTCGCATATGGACACAGCACCTGATTGCAGTGGTACAAATGTAAAGCCAATCGTACATCGGAACTATAACGGTAGCCCAATTACTTTACCGGATGATAATACTCAAGTGATTACAACTGAGAAACATCCTTACTTGAAACAAAAGGTAGGAGATGATATTATTACAGCAAGTGGATTAACATTGTTAGGTGCAGATGATAAAGCTGGTATTGCAATTATTATGGATTTGGTTCAGCACCTTGTTTCTAACCCAGAAATAAAACATCCAACAATTAAAATTCTTTTCACTCCAGATGAGGAAATTGGTCGTGGTGTAGATCATTTAGATATGGTAAAGTTAAATGCAGATTATGGCTATACTTTAGATGGTGGTGTTTTGGGTTCAATTGAGGACGAAAGTTTTTCAGCTGATGCTGTGACCGTTACTATTAATGGAATAACAGCTCATCCTGGATATGCTAAAGGTAAAATGGTAAGTGCAATGAAAGTTGCCGCTGAATTTGTTGATGCTTTACCAAAAGATGAATGGTCTCCAGAAACAACTTTAGATCGTGAAGGATTTATTCACCCCGTTGCTATAAACGGAGGAATGGAGCAAACTGTAATTCAGTTTATTGTCCGTGATCATCAAACAAGTAAACTAAAAGAATATGAAAATCGTTTAGAAGAGATCTTAAACAAAGTCCTTTCTAACTATCCTGATTTGGCAACTTCTTTTGAAGTTAAGGAGCAATACCGAAACATGAAGGAAGTCATCCAAAATGTACCTTTTGTGACAGATTACGCAATAAAAGCAATGGAGAATGCCGGAATAAAACCACTGCCTACAATAATACGTGGAGGTACAGATGGATCTCGTCTTTCTTTTATGGGGCTTCCCTGCCCTAATATTTTCACTGGTGAATTAGCAATTCATTCAAGACATGAGTATGTGAGCATCCAAGATATGGAAAAAGGAACTGCAACCTTGACAGAACTTGTGCAATTATGGACGGCACATAAATAGAATGGATTACGCTACTATCATATCTAATATCAAAGCCAAAAACTTTGAAAAAATTTACTTCTTGCATGGAGAAGAGCCTTACTATATTGACAAAATTACCGCTGCTATAATTGAAAACGCTTTGGAAGACCATGAGCGTGATTTCAATCAAACCATCTTATACGGTAAAGATTCTGACGCTTTAAGTATGATTTCTGTAGCAAAGGGTTATCCAATGATGTCCGAACGTAGACTTGTAGTGCTCAAAGAAGCTCAAGATTTTAAAGGAATTGAAGAATTGGTTTCCTATTTAAAGTCACCAGCCGATCAGACTATATTCGTTATCAATTATAAATATAAGAAATACGATGCTCGAAAAAAAGCACTCAAAGCTGTTGGTAAGAACGGAATCGTTTATAAATCTGATAAAATTCCAGAGTACAAACTCGTCAATTGGATCGATACATTTGTAAAAGGTAAAGGCTACGGATTAACCCCTAAAGCGGCCTCCCTCTTGGCTGAATTTTTGGGAGATGATTTAAATAAAATTGCCAACGAAGTAGATAAACTGGACATATTAATTGAGAGTGGCACGACTATCAATGAAGTTCATATTGAAGAAAATATTGGTATTTCTAAGGACTATAATGTTTTTGAATTAGTCAACGCTATTGGTGTTAGAGATGTTTTGAAAGCAAACAAAATAATTGATTATTTTGATCATAATTCAAAAGCAGGTAATCTAATTTTGATAATATCAAATATTTTTAAATTGCATATTCAAATGATGAAAATTCATTTTCTCAGCAATAAATCAAAAGATGCTGTCGCTTCAACCATAAAGGTTCATCCTTTTGTTGCTGGGAAATTGTTGGCATCTACAAAAATCTACAACCCTAAAAAAATTGCCGCTAACATTTCGGTTTTACATGAATATGACTTAAAATCAAAAGGGGTTGGTAATACAAATTTCACACCTGGTCAACTCATGAAAGAAATGATTTTTAAACTAATGCACTAATGCGTTTATTCTTCGACCCTAATATCAATGCATCACTTCAGACCTTCATTTTGTCTGAAGAGGAATCGAAACACATTATACGTGTTTTAAGAATGAAAACAAATGACAAACTTGTTGTTTTAAATGGAAAAGGTGCTTCTTTTACATGTGAAATAAAAGAATATCATTCTAAAAAATGTGAATTGAGAATTCTTAAAGTTGACCAAGATTTACCTTTAGATTATTCCATACATATTGCAATTGGTCCTACGAAACAAATGGATCGAATGGAATGGTTTATTGAAAAAGCGACTGAATTAGGCATTACCGAAATCTCACTTATTGCTTGTAAGAACCAAGAAAGAACTAAATTGAAAATTGATCGATTACTAAAAAAAGCAGTATCGGCTATGAAACAATCACAAAGAACATTCTTGCCAAAAATCAACGATATTGTCGACTTAAAGTCATTCGTGAAATCAAATCCAAACGGCCTAATTGCTCATTGTCGAGATGAAGATAAACATACTTTCCATCAAGACTTCTCAAAAACAAATTGCCCAATATTAATTGGTCCTGAAGGTGATTTCACGAAAGAGGAAATTGAATTGGCTTTGAATAATGGTTATAAAGCTATAACTTTAGGTGAAAATCGACTCAGAACTGAAACTGCAGGATTGTATGCGTGCATGTTCGCTAAAACCCTTATTGAATGAAATGTTTTCTTCTTATTTTTAGCATAATAATTAGTTTATCAGTTTCCGCACAAGGTAGTTATCAATTAGCAGTTTTAAAATATAGTGGGGGTGGCGATTATTATGCTAATCCCACTGCCGTTCCAAATCTTATTCAATTCTGTAATAACAATCTAGCAATGAACATCGCTACTGATGTTCCTTACGTTGAAGTAGGGAGCCCAGATCTGTTTTTATTTCCATTTATACACATGACTGGACATGGAAATGTCGTTTTTTCATCTTCGGAAGCTGAAAATCTTCGCACATACCTCAGAGGAGGAGGCTTTTTACATATTGATGATAACTATGGAATGGATGAATTCATCCGTGTAGAACTTAAAAAAGTTTTTCCAAATAGTGAATTAGTCGAATTGCCTTTTGACCATGATGTCTTTCATCAAAAATATGACTTTAACGGCTTGCCTAAAATCCATGAACATGATGGCAAAAGATCCCAAGCTTTTGGCATTATTGAAGATGGAAGATTATTATGTTTATATACCTACGAAACCGATCTAAGTGATGGGTGGGAAAACACTGAAGTCCATAATGACTCAAAAAACAAGCGTGAATTAGCTTTGAAAATGGGAGCAAACATTCTAATGTTTGCTTTTATGCAGTAATCTAATAATTTAGGCGGAGATTTACCTAAGGGGTTAATGAACGTAATTTAACAAAAGTAGAATACTCCTTATTTCTAATTATCAGCGTAAAAGCTAACGCCACGATTTCAAAAAAAACTAAGACCCACAACCTACACAGTCAAAGTGACTATCCATTGGCTTTACACCTTTTATCTTCATTTCTAAATTATGAATTTGGTCTTTAATGTCCATGTCGTGGAACATTTCTCCAGTTAATTGAGCATTAAGTTCATTAATCTGATCTTGAATAGTAGTGTGAGTTTCCATGTTGCTATTTTAGTTGATGTAAAGTTCCGACTTTAAATTACGGAGAATACAATAATCACCTTTAAATATTAAAAAGTTATTAACCATGGATGAAATCAGCCAACTATTCTAAATAATTATTCGTCTTATACAAAAGAAAAAAATATTACCTTTATCTGAAACTACTAATCAATGATAAGACTACTACTTCTACTCTTCTTTATCACAGGAGCTTCTTACAATTTCTCACAATACTGTTTAACATCAGGTCCGACGTCGACTATTGACTCAAACCTTGAAAGTTTAACGCTTATTGGTGATGCTGGAGCAATCTTTTATACTGGCTGCCCTGGTCTTCTTGGAACCGAAGAATATCTAGCACAAACAGTATTTATTGGTGCTGGCAATTCTTATACCTTGAATTTACAATTTGGTACATGTGGCAGCCCTTATAATGGAGTGGGAGAAGCTTGGATTGATTTCAATGGAGATCAAGTTTTCTCACCTTCAGAATCAATCGGCACATGGATGGGGATTCCTCCATCGGCGGCAAGTGTATTTAATTTTACAGTCCCGTCGGGTGCAATTACAGGACAGTCCAGAATGCGTGTGGTTCATCGGGAAGGTGGAACATTGCCAATAGACCCGTGTGCAAGTTTCACCTGGGGTTCAACAACAGATTTTAGCGTATTTATACAAAATGGCGTTGATTGTTCTGGTTACATTGGCGATACATTTGATGATCCAAGATCATTCTTAAGTCTTCCTTTTAGTGAAAGCCATTCAACTTCTATTTGCTACTTAAATCAAAACTTAGTCTACAATTCACCTGATGTTTTTTACCTTATTCAAGGTGCCAACAATTATAGCTCTATTGAAGTATCGCTTTGTGGATCTTCCTTTGATACATTTTTAACTGTTACTGATGCCAATGGCAATGTATTAGCCATAAACGATGATCATCCAAGCTGTGGAACTCAATCAAAATTAACAGTGAATTCTGCTAATCACGATTCTTTATATGTTATTGTTGAAGGATGGAACAATGGTAATGGAGACTACACTATAAATATTAACCCGCAATTTGCTGGTTTAACAGAAATAGACGCTTTTGATTTTAGCATTGCTCCTAACCCTACAAATAATTATTTTGAAATCATAACCGAGTCTTCTGGAGAATTAATTATCCTAGCTATGGATGGGAAAATATTACACAAACAACTTGTCGACAACAAAAGTAAAATTGATGTTAGAAATTTTCAAGCTGGCGCATATATGGTCAAACTTACTACCTCCCAATCGATACATCAACATAAGTTACTAATTGCCAAATAAGAAATAATGAAAAATATATTTTTATCAATCCTTTTTCTTTTGTTTGTATTTAATGTAAAATCGTCATCCGTTTGGAATCAGAAAGCAGATTTTGGCGCTGAGGGAAGACACCGTGGTGTTGGCCTGTCAATTGGGTCACGTGGTTATATTGGATTAGGGCATTATAATGGAACAGGAATTAATATCGTTAAATCTGATTGGTGGGAATATGATCCTGGCACAAATACATGGACACAAAAGGCAGATTTCACTGGGAATAACGGCTTTGGAAACTATGGAGTTGTTTACTTTGAGATGGAAGATGCTGGATATATTTGTGGTGGACAACAAGGAAGTGGTAACGAACTTATTAAGTATACTCCATCGACAAATACATGGACAACTGTTGCTAGTCCACCATTCTCAATTTCGAATGTTCAAGGATTTACGATTGATAATATTGGTTATGCGATCAGCTCTTCTCAGCTATGGAGGTATGACTCATTCAATAACTTATGGTCAAGCTTAGGCCCGACTCCTTTTGGATTATCAGCTTGGAATTCTGGATTTTCCATGAACGGTACGGGCTATATTAAAACGGGTAATGCATTTTGGGAATATAAACCAACCTTAAACCTATGGTTACAGCGTGCGAATTTTCCTGGTTTAGCTACCGGTGGATCTGTCGCTTTAGTACAAAATGGCAAAGGCTATATTGTTGGAGGTTATGGATCGTTTCTAGCTAATGTTAATTCTGAAGTCTGGGAGTTTAATCCAGGGACAAATTCTTGGCTATTACTTTCTAATTTCATAGGAACAAGTAGACGATTTGCGGCAG
>CAJQQA010000254.1 GCA_905480355.1 uncultured Flavobacteriales bacterium
CTCTTAAATCTCCTTTAGGTGTAAAAATATAAATCTCATCTGTGAATAAATTTAGCTTAAACTCGTTGACAAAATCCATCGCATCGATATTAGGATTGTCCATTAATTCTCTTACTTCAGAAACCCATCGATCGAATTTATTCTCTCCTTTTTTCGATTCTTTGTAATTATAATGTGCTGCAAGACCTTTTTCGGCTACCTCATCCATACGTTGAGAACGAATTTGAACTTCCACCCATTTACCAGTTCGAGACATAACAGTTGTATGCAGTGACTCATAGCCGTTTGCGCGGGGTGTCGAAATCCAATCTCTTAATCGGTCAGGAGAAGGTTGGTAAAAATCTGTGACAATACTATAAATTCTCCAGCAATCTGGTTTTTCAAGCTCTTCAGGTGTGTCAAGTATTATTCGAATCGCAAAAATGTCGTAAACTTCTTCAAATGGCACCCCTTTTGAATTCATCTTAAGCCAAATAGATGAAATTGATTTCGTTCTTACTTTAATTTTAAAAACATAGCCTTCATGCAATAAAGCTTCACGTATTGGCTGAGTAAATTTTCGAATAAAACGATTTCGAGCATCTTTTGTCGATTTAAGCTTGTTTTCTATCTCCTCATATACTTTAGGCTCTGTATACAAAAATGATAAATCTTCTAATTCACTTTTTATTGAGTACAAACCCAATCGATGAGCTAAAGGTGCATACAAGAATTTAGTTTCAGAAGAAATCTTCAACTGCTTATCATGCCGCATGCTTCCTAATGTTCGCATGTTATGTAATCGATCGGCTAATTTTATTAATACGACTCGGATATCATCAGAAATCGTTAGAATCATTTTCCTGAAATTCTCCGCTTGTATTGATACAGTTTCGTCAAAAACTTCAGGGATTTTAGTTAAACCATCGATAATTAAACGTACTTCTTTACCAAATAGGTCTTCAATATCATCAAGGGTGATATGAGTATCTTCAACCGTATCATGAAGTAATGCGCAAACAATTCCAGTTGTACCCAAGCCCATTTCATCCGTACAAATTCGAGCAACTGAAATAGGATGATAAATATACGGCTCACCGGACTTTCTTCTCATTTGTTTGTGTGCGTCCACAGCAACATCAAAGGCCTTTCGTATAATCCGTGTATCTTCTTTAGTTCTCGTTTTGTGTGAGCGCAATAGACCTCGAAAAGCATTTAAAATTTCTTTTCTTTCCTTCTCTATATCTATATTTAGCTCGTTGCTCATTTACTTAGCTGGTAATACTTTTGTTGATACTTCTCCAAATCCAATACGAACATCATTATTCTTGGCATAACCTCTCATGATTACAGTATCACCGTCATTAATAAACTTGCGTTCTGTTCCGTCCGACATTTTAAATGGCTTTGTTCCTTTCCAAGAAACTTCGAGCATAGAGCCATACATTCCCTCTTCAGGTCCAGAAATAGTTCCTGAACCCATCGCGTCTCCACAATTAATGTTACATCCATTGACAGAATGATGTGCTAATTGTTGATTCATGTTCCAATACATGTATTTGTAATTGGATTGCCCTACTATATTCTCGTCCCCATTCTCAGGTTGAATAATTACATCTAATTTGATATCAATATGTTTTTCTCCTTTGCACTCCAAATAAGGTAGGATTTTAGGATTATCTTGTTTAGGTCCAGCCAGTCTAAACGGCTCTAATGCATCAATAGTTACTATCCATGGTGATACACTCGATGCAAAGTTTTTGCCTAAGAAAGGACCAAGAGGAACGTATTCCCAACCTTGTATATCTCTTGCACTCCAATCATTGAATAATGCCATTCCAAAAATGTAATCATCTGCTTCTTCCGTTGAAATAGAATCTCCTAATGGCTTCCCTTGATAAGTAAAGAATACTGTTTCCAACTCAAAATCAAGCAGATTTGACTGTCCAAACACTGGAACATCTGCGGTTGGAGGTTTCTTTTGCCCTTTTGGTCTATGGATTGAAACTCCAGATTCAATTATTGAAGAAGCTCGTCCATGATAACCTACAGGAATATGTTTCCAATTTGGAAGCAAAGCATTATCTGGATCTCTGAATAAACAACCCACATTATATGCATGTTGCTCACTTGAGTAAAAATCTGTATAATCTCTCGATTGAATTGGTAATAACATGGTTACATCAGTAATTGGGACCAAAACTTGATTCACATGATGTTCATTTTTACTCAAATCATGATGTTGAGTAGAGAATAATTTTGAAAGACGATTACGTAATTTACGTGTTCCGTCTTTTCCTTTCATCATCATTTCATTTAAAGAATTAGTATCAAAATCTTCCCTTCTAAATGGTAAATTATCAAAGTAGCCTAAGACGAATAGGGCTTTTAAATCAATAACGTTATCGCCTATTCTTGATGCTACTCTTGGTGTATCATCATTCATTCGCATCACTCCAAAAGGAAGATTTTGAATTGGGAAATCAGAATCAATTTTAACTTCAACCCACGATTTCAAATTTGGATTATTTGCTGGAATATTCATAATATTAAACTATTTACACATTAAAACGGAAGTGCATAACATCTCCATCTTCCACTATATACTCTTTTCCTTCTACTCTAAATTTACCTGCTTCTTTTACTGCTGCTTCTGAACCAAATTCAATAAAATCATCGTACTTCATTACTTCTGCACGGATAAAACCTTTCTCAAAATCTGTATGAATAACTCCAGCAGCTTGGGGAGCAGTCATACCTGTCTGAATTGTCCATGCACGAACTTCTTTTACACCTGCTGTAAAGTATGTATCTAGTTTCAATAAGGAATAAGCCGTTCTAATCAAACGATTAACTCCTGCTTCCTCTAAGCCTAATTCTTCTTGAAACATTTGACGTTCTTCGTATGTTTCTAATTCCATTATATCAGCTTCTATTGCAGCACCAACAATCAAGACCTCAGCGTTTTCATCCTTCACCGCATTTTTCACAGCATCAACATGTGCATTTCCATCCTTAACAGAAGATTCATCTACATTACACAAGTACATTACTGGTTTGCTTGTAATCAATTGCATACCCTGAACTATGGCTTGTTCTTTCTCATCAAATTCCATCGAACGAATTGATTCTCCTGACTCTAATGTTGTCTTTATTTTCTGGGCAATTTCGTATTCTTTAATTAAATCTTTATCACCCGATTTAACAGCGCGTGTCATCGTACTTAATTTCTTATCAATGCTTTCAAGATCCTTTAATTGAAGCTCGATATCTATCACTTCTTTATCGCGAACTGGATCAACAGACCCATCTACGTGGATAATATTGTCGTCTTCAAAACATCTTAAAACATGAATGATTGCGTCCGTCTCTCTTATATTTGCTAAGAATTGATTCCCAAGCCCCTCTCCTTTTGAGGCTCCCTTCACTAATCCTGCAATATCAACAATTTCCATTGTCGTTGGCATTACCCTCTCAGGATTTACCAATTTTTCTAACTTCTCTAACCTTTCATCCGGAACAGATATTGTTCCAATATTCGGTTCTATTGTACAAAAAGGATAATTTGCCGACTGCGCTTTTGCGTTTGACAAACAGTTAAACAAGGTTGATTTCCCAACATTTGGTAAGCCAACAATTCCACATTTTAATGCCATTCAATATATTTTAGTTACAAAGATAATTTAATGTCTTAGACTCGAAAATTTTTAAGGCCTCTACATCACATTTCATTTCACTCATTGCTCGATTCAACCTACCAAATCGGTATTGGTTACTTCAAATTTATATTTTTATCTTTACAAAAAGTCCACTTATGAAAACTCGCACTTTACTTTTATTAGCAGCACTAATGTTTACTGTGATTAACCATGCTCAAACTGTTGGAGACACAATCGTTATACAATCTTTTGATTATAATTCAACCACCAGAGATACAGTCATTGATTTTTCATCTCTCGATGGGTTAAGTTTTGAGAAAATAATAATGGAGTATAGTATGCGATGTAAAGACGCAAATATTTCAACTGGAGGTAATACCAATTTTGGCTGTGGGGAGTGGGATTATTCATGCAACACTTATCTTCATGATTCGACTCAAATTGACTCGGTGCTTTACACTCACCCCGATTTGATTGTAAGCAATTTTTCTGGAACAACATTCAACTATACAAGCCAACCGACCTACGATTTCTATCAATATTCTCAGAACGAGATTACGCTTAATTCTATTCTGAGCGAAACTCAATACACAATACTTTCTGGGACAACACCAACAAACAATGTGCTTGACGGTTCGAACCAATCTGGAAAGTCCCAGTATTTGTATACAGCAACTGAATTAACCAGCGCAGGGTTCACTGCAGGAGAAATTGATGGATTGATGATAAACGCATTAAACTCCGGATACATCAATTTCTTCCGAGTTAATATTAAAGGAACGATAGCTAATACGCTAATAGCAAATTCGCCTGAAAATTCTGGCTATACAGAAGTTTTTTACAATGATTTTAATTTTATCAACGGTGCAAATCGGATTCAATTCTCGACTCCTTTTATTTGGAATGGATCAGACAATCTCATTATTGAATTTTCTTTTACCAATACTATATCTGGTAACGATATTCAAATTGAAGGAACTGCATCAACTGACCAATCACTTTTTACAAATAATGGGTACAGTGCTAATTTGGCAGGAAATCCAATCATTGACATAACGACTGCATCATTAGCAACTATTTCCGATGAATTAACTGTTTCATTTTGGGCTAAAGGTGATGCTGATGCATTACCAGCGAACACAACCATAATACACGCTAACAATTCCAATGGAAATCGTAGTCTAAATCTTCATTTACCTTGGAGTAATAGTAGAGTTTATTTTGATTGCGGATGGCTAGGTTCTGGTTATGACCGAATAGATAAAGCAGCAGCAGTTGGTGAATTAGAAGGGGCCTGGAATCACTGGTCTGCAACGAAAAATACAACTACAGGTATAATGAATGTTTACTTGAATGGAACATTATGGCACACTGGAACGAGTATGACAAACCTTATGGAGCTTACAGAATTAGTAATAGGTGCTACAAACTCTGGAAGTTACAACTACTTGGGACAAATTGACGAAATTAGAATATGGAACAAAGAACTAACTCAAAATGAAGTAAGTGATTGGATGAATATTAATGTAACAGCCAGTCACCCTCAATACAGTAATCTTGTAGCTTACTACAAACTTGACGATGGAACAGGTGTGAATCTACAGGAAGAAATTAATGGTGGCAATGCCGTTTCTCCATCACCTTATTTATGGCAACTAACAAGAGGAATTGATCTTACTCGATTTTTTCAGAATTCAGCTTTTAGACCAAGTATCACTTTTTTACAAGGAAGTTATGATATAACAATCTCGGCAATTGATGTTATCGACTCTATACAAATCATGCCAAAGACAATTACAGAATATGCTGTAAACTCTAATGCAAATACCTTATTAGATGATGATATAATTGAAACTTCTTCTTTACAAGTATGGGAAGCAATCCCTCAAAACATATACGATGCAACTACTGGTGCTATTTTATCTACAATACCAGTATCGACGGAAGCTACGGCTCCTACTCCATCGGATTTAGATTATTTTCGAAGATGGCCGTCAAAATTTGAGTTAATGTCTTTTGTAACACCATATGGTATAAATTTAAACCTAGGTATTGATGGTGAAACTTGGACTTTTGACATGACAGATTTTACACCTGTTTTTAATGGCCAAAAGCAAATTACAGTTGAACGCGGTGGTCAATGGCAGGAAGATATGGATATTCGATTTCTGTTTATTGTTGGAACACCTCCGAGAGATGTATTAAGCATCAATCAAATTTGGAGAAATCAATCTGTCGCATTCGCCAACATAAACAATGATCGATATTTTGCACCAAGAGATGTTTCGCTAAATCCTCTTGGAGAATCCTTCTTTGTTCGTTCCTCAATTACTGGGCATGGACAGCAAGGAGAATTTATTCCAAGAAATCACTTCATCAATGTTAATGGAGGTGCCAATGAATTTTCATGGCTAGTATGGAAAGAATGTGGGGACAATCCTATTTACCCACAAGGAGGAACTTGGGTTTACGATAGAGCTGGTTGGTGTCCCGGATCGGCAACAGACATAAGATATAGTGACATTACTTCTTATGTTACAGCTGGTCAAACTGCAACTGTTGATTACGATGTGCAAGTTGCATCTGGTGATTCTAGATACATCGTCAATAATCAATTAGTAACTTATGGTGCAATTAATCAGACACTAGACGCCGCAATAATTGAAATCCAAGAACCTTCAAATAAAATTGAATACTCTCGATTCAATTCAATCTGTAATAAACCTAAGGTTGTAATAAAAAACACAGGTAGCACATTGTTAACTTCAGCTATTATTGAATTCTGGGTGAATGATAGCCCTAGTCCTGAAACATTTAACTGGTCAGGAAGTCTTGAGTTTGGAGAATCCGAAGTTGTTGAATTACCTACTCCAGTTACATTGTGGTCACCAATAACAGTTTCTGATAATAAATTTCATGCAAAAATAACTTCTCCTAACGGAGGGGCAGATGGCTACAGTTACAATGATCATTTTATATCACCTTTTGAAATTACTGAAGTAATGCCTTCAACTATAATTATATTTTTCAAAACAAACAACGCACCTAATGAAACTAGTTATCAAGTAACAGATGACATAGGTACTGTTCTATTATCTCGCTCTGGCCTCTCTGGAAACACGCTATATCGTGACACTTTAGAACTTGGACTTGGCTGTTACAATTATCATGTTTCTGACTCCGGAGATGATGGAATCAGTTGGTGGGCGAACAATGACGGAAATGGTTATACTTATTTGTTTTCACCAGGTCTAGGTCAAGTAAAGCAGTTTACAGGTGATTTCGGAGATAACATTGACTTTAACTTCACAGTTGATTTCCCATTGTCTTATGATGAAATCAATGGGAAATTTGATATTGAACTTTATCCCAATCCAGCAAAATCGCTTTTTACTGTTGAAGCGGAAAACCTAGCAACAGCAATCATTACAATTTATGATAATACTGGTAAAGAAGTTCAATTAGCAAGAGAAGTTCAGAATGATTCGATTAATTTTAATACCTCATCTTTAGATTCGGGAATTTACATTATTCAAATTAATCGTAACGGAAGAATTGATACTGAAAAGCTCGTAATCGAATAATTTATAGTTTTACATTTATTTCAATTACCTCATTTATATAGATATACCCAAATATGCATTACAAACTTCTCATCATAATTATCGCTTGCTTTTTTAATTCTGCTTACAGTCAAAATGATTCGGTATTTATACGTCAAATTTATAACGAAGCTCTTTCTAACGGAGAATCATATGAAAACCTTCGAAGTCTATGTAAGGATATCGGAGCTCGAATAACCGGTTCTGCTGAAGCTGAAATGGCTGTCAATTGGGGTGAAAAAAAAATGAATTCTTATAAATTTGATAAAGTGTATAAGCTCCCTGTTAAAGTACCTCATTGGGAACGCGGGACTAAAGAAGCTGGTTGGATTAAAACGAATAAAGGAGAGTACTTAAAAGTCAATCTTTTAGCCCTAGGAGGCTCAATAGGAACAAATGGTATAATCGACGAAGAGGTAATAATGTTTTCCACCTTGGATGAATTGAAAAATGCCGATGCAACTAAAATAAATGGAAAAATTGTGTTCATTAATCAACACATGGACGAAAAACAAATTCAGACTTTTCGCGCTTATGGAGGTTGTTACGCTATCCGAGGATATGGTGCTGTTGAAGCTTCCAAAAAAGGAGCTATTGCCGTTATCATTCGATCATTAGCAATTCCTCAAGATGATCATCCACATACTGGAACGATGTCCTATTCTGATGATGTTCAAAAAATACCTGCTGCAGCACTTTCTACTAACGCATCGAATAAATTAGCTGACATTCTAAATAGTTCTTCTGCTCATTTTGTCTTGGAAATGGATTGTCGAGATTACCCAGATGTTATCTCTTACAATGTTGTTGCCGAAATTACGGGTGCTGAAAACGCTAATAACATCATCACTTTTGGCGGACATCTAGATTCTTGGGACACAGGCGAAGGCGCCCATGATGATGGAGCAGGAATTGCGCATACATTAGAAGCATTGCGCATTCTCAAAGAATTGGGGTATAAACCCAAAAACACGCTCCGCCTTGTCTTCTTCATGAATGAAGAAAATGGAAACAGAGGAGGAATGGGTTATGCTAAATGGGCGAAAGAACAAGAACAAGAAAATCATATACTTGCGCTAGAGAGTGACCGAGGAGGTTTTGCTCCTAGAGGATTCAGTATGGATGGAGATAGAGAGCAGTTGAAATTATTAGCTTCTTTTGAACCTCTTTTTAAAACATATGATTTACATATCTTCGATAAAGGACATAGTGGTGTTGATATCGGACCTTTAAAAGAACAATTCAAGAATATTCCACTTGTAGGATTTGTACCAGATTCACAACGTTATTTTGATTTTCATCATTCACCAAATGATGTTTTTGAGAATGTTAATAAAAGAGAATTGGAACTTGGGAGTGCTGCAATTACTTCGATTCTTTATTTATTTGATAAAAATTTATAACGACATTAATTTAACCACCAGTGTTGTCATACACCTCTGACTGTCAATATTAACTGTTTTTACAGGTTCAATTAATTCTAATTTGTGGCGCATTAATAATTCGGTTACTTTCATTCTCGTTAACAAGTAGCGAGTACTTCCATCGGGAATAACAAATACTCCGTCTACTCCATTTTCCAATTTATTCTCTATTCCAATATCAGATGTCATTCTAATAAATAAAGTTCCAGCCAATTCAAGAAAGGTAACTAGTTTTTTAAAAATCTCATCGAAGTGGTTGTTACTTTCCGCGAAATGAAGAACAGCGTTGCATATGATAAAATCAAACTTCTTTTTGGGCAAGAACTCTTCAATTGAAGAATGAATTATCTTTGCTTTACTCTCAATAAATTCAGCTTGTAGTAATTGTATATAATCAGGGTTAGAATCGATTCCAGTAACTTCTATTTTTTGCGACTTCAGAAAACGAAAATTACGTCCCGTTCCAGCACCAGCATCTAAGACTTTTGAATTCTCGTTTATATTACCTTTCATGCATTGATCTAACAAATAAATATCGACATTCTTTATAAAATCAAGATTTTTCATTGCTCCATCGTTTTTAACATCCATAAATCACATGCAAAATGTCCGGAATTACCTAATGCTTTATTCAATTTACAAAATCCCATTTTCTCATACAATCCAATTGCAGAACTCAATTCTGGCATCGTTTCTAAATAAATTGATGTAAATCCAAATTCAGCAGATTTATCAATACATAATTGCATTAATTGTTTACCTAAACCTATTCCTCTTCCAGATCGATGTAGATATATTTTTACTAATTCTACACAACCATCTGGAAGGCCCTTTGTAGGATAAATCCCTGCTCCACCTAAAATTTCATTTTCTAGTTTAACAACGAAGTAATAAGAATTTTTCATTTGAAACAACTCAAATAAAGCATCCGTTGTTGGATCATTAAAAACAGTACCTGGCCTATTTACCCCATGTTCTGCAAGGATTTCTCTAATAACTTTAGCTAATGCTATATTGTCTTCTTTTATTATTGGCCGGATGTGCATGTAATGTCTTAACTAATTCTAACTTAAAAAAATGACTTTAAAAAAATATTGGAAACAAAAAATCTCTATAAAGTGCCAGTTTCAACCTCTCTTTTGTTGATAAAAATACAACTAAATGAACAGTAGTCTTATAAAATCAACTACTTTTGTGGCATAAATTATGTTGATTACGACTTTATTCGAGAAGTTATCAATTGAAAAAAACTAGTAAATGGCAGAAGACATATTTGATAAAATCAAAAAAAACAGAGGTCCTTTAGGTCGGTATTCTAAAGGAGTACATGGTTACTTCACATTCCCAAAGTTAGAAGGTGAGATTAGTAATAAAATGATTTTCCGAGGAAAAGAATGCTTGGTCTGGTCGGTAAACAATTACTTAGGCTTGGCAAATCACCCAGAAGTGCGAAAAGTCGATGCAGCTGCAGCTGCTGAGTGGGGGCTTGCTTATCCAATGGGTTCAAGGATGATGACTGGTCAAACAAATGAACATGAATTACTAGAAAGTGAAATTTCTAATTTCATGGAGAAAGAAGACACGATTCTTTTAAACTTTGGCTATCAAGGAATGATTTCTGCTATCGACTCAATGGTTGATAGAAATGATGTTATCGTTTACGACAGCGAATCTCATGCTTGTATTCTTGATGGAATGCGTTTACATGCTGGAAAACGTTTTGTATTTAAGCATAACGATATGGAAAGCTTTGATAAACAAATGTCAAGAGCTACTAAAATTGTAGACCGAACAAACGGAGGAATACTTGTAATTACAGAAGGTGTTTTCGGAATGGCTGGAGATCAAGGTCGATTAAAAGATTTGATTGAATTTAGAAAATCTGGAAAATATTCTTTCCGATTATTTGTAGATGACGCACATGGATTTGGAACCGTAGGTAAAAGAGGTCAAGGTGCTGGAGAAGAACAAGGTGTTCATGATGAAATTGATGTTTTATTTGGAACATTTGCGAAGTCAATGGCTTCTATTGGTGCATTTATTTGTGCTGAAGAACATATGGTTGAGTTCTTTCGCTACAATATGCGCTCTCAAGTATTCGCTAAATCTTTACCAATGCCCTTGGTTGTAGGTGCAAGAAAGCGTTTAGAATTATTGAGAGATCAGCCAGAACATAAAGAGAACTTATGGGAAATAGCATCTGCTCTTCAAAGTGGGCTGAAAAATGCTGGATTTGATATCGGTCTTACAAATTCAGCTGTTACTCCTGTATTCCTTCAAGGGAATTTGGCAGAAGCAACAAATTTGACGTTTGATATGCGTGAAAATTATAATATTTTCTGTTCAATTGTTATTTATCCAGTTGTGCCAAAAGATGTGATTATGTTAAGATTAATTCCAACCGCAATTCACACTTTGGAAGATGTACAATATACAATAGAGACTTTTGTGACTGTTAAAAACAAGTTAGACGCCGGTAATTACAAGTCTGAAGAAATGGCAACTGTTGAGGTAGACGTTAAAGACAAATAAACTCGTTAATTCTGAGTTTGAATATTTCAGCATTTCTAATAAATTATATATTATTAAACTTCTCGAGAAATCGGGAAGTTTTTTTTTTAAAAAAAAAAGACTGGTAAATTGAGCTAAATAAATTTAATACTTTCTCTTGCCATCGTAATAGGCAACAACAAAAGCATCTAAATAGCCAGCTTGCTTAATTTTAATCAATGCTTTCTTTACTTCAGATTTTGAGAGATAAGTACCAACCATATAGCGAATTATTTCGGTGCCAATTATTTTCTCTTGGTATAATTCCTGAAACTCACTAAATAATTCTGATTCTATCTTTTTTGCATATGCACCCACTTGAATTCTATACACTAATCCTTTTGAACTGCTAGTAGATGCCAATATACTATCAGAAGATAAGGTATTTATTGACTTATTTTTGTTGATTTCAAAAAACAAATAATCATTAATTATTACTGTATAGCGTTTGCCTTTAGCAATTCTAAGCATAACAATACTATCATCAATACTTTCCACGCTTCCAAATTCCGATTTTTTTCCTTCGAAATTAGCGATTACACGGCATTTTGTAATCTTAACATTTGTCAATAACTCATATGATTCAAACTCATAATCTTGAGAGAAGCCAAAGAATGAAATGAATGTTATTGTTATAATTATTAAAACTTTCATAGCTATGGGTGTTAATTAAATAATGTGCACGCAACAAAAGTACTTACGTTAAATGACAGAGATTGGTTACACAATCAGAAACCAATTAACCAGAACACTACTTTATTTAGTGTAAGCCATTTAACAAAGTATCAATTTCTGATACTGAATTAAACGAATGAATACATAACCTAATTCGTTCGCTTCCAATTGGAACCGTTGGATAAAAAATAGGCTTCACGGCAATTTTGGAGCGCTGCAATCTTTTTGATAGAATCTTAGCACGCTCAATTGACCCTAATTCAATAATCTGAATAGGTGATTTAGTATCCGAAATGAGTTTAGTTGAACTGTAATTCTCACGGAAATAATCAATATTCTCTTGTAGTTTTAATCTACTTAATTCACTGTTTTTATATCTAACAATACCTGCATTATGTTTGAAAACGCTATCTGGCAGAGCCGTAGTGTAAATGAATGGACGTGAGAAATTAATTAGGTAATCGATTAATTTTTCTGTCCCTAAAATTACCGCACCATGCGAACCATATGCTTTACCAAAAGTAACAAGTCGAGCGAAAACATGATTTTCAAGGCCAAATTTCACAATTAGTCCTTTTCCTTTTTCGCCATAAACACCAGCAGAGTGGGCTTCATCAATAATCAATTTAGCATCATATTTATCGCATAATCCAAGAAACTCAATTAAAGGAGGAACATCGCCATCCATAGAATATAAACCTTCAATCGCTACATAAATGGTCCCTTTGGATAATTTCATTTTCGATTCTAAGCTTTTACAATCGTTGTGCTTAAAAGAGAATGAATTTGCACGACTTAATTGTATACCATCTCTGACACTAGCATGAATGTACTCATCAAACAATATAGTGTCTCCACGTTGCGGGATACAGCCAAACAAGCCCAAGTTCGCATCATAACCAGAATTGAACATCAATGCTGCTGAAGCTTTAAAAAACTCAGCTAAATGATCTTCCGCATTCAACATATGCTTTGAATTTCCCGATATCAGTCGCGATCCGGTAGAACCAAAACTGCTCTCTATACTGTTTGTCTTAACTTTAGATAAACCCAAATAATCATTCGAAAAGAAGTC